>JAZKGS010000125.1:14397-37450 GCA_040385805.1 Pseudomonadota bacterium
ATGGGAACAGGCACAGCCATCGGCTTTTTGCAACGCGCGCTCAATGCGCTGAACCGCAATGGCCGGGACTATTCTGACATCGCCGTCGATCGCAAGATCGGCCCCGTCACGTTGCGCACGCTGGAGACGTTTATTCGAAACCGCGGGCCGTCGGCTGAAGACGTTCTGACCAAGGCCATCGATGCACTGCAAGGCGCGCATTATGTCCGCCTGGCCGAAGCGCGCCCCGCACAAGAAGCGTTTTTATACGGCTGGCTCGCAAACCGCATCGGATAATGCAAATTTGAAAAGGAATATGTGATGTCACTCATTGAAGGTATTATTGGTCCGATTGCTAGCCTGATCGACAAGATCATCCCTGATCCAAAGGCGCGCGATGCGGCAAAGCTGGAGCTGATCAAATTGCAGGGCAGCCAGGAGATGGATGTTCTCCGCACACAGCTGTCCGCGATCCTAGCCGAAGCGCAATCCACCGATCCATGGACCAGCCGCGCGCGGCCTAGCTTTTTGTATGTCATGTATGCAATGCTGCTGTGGGCTATCCCGATGGGGCTGATCGCTGCGTTTCAGCCCGAAATAGCCAATAATATCGCGCGGGGCATGAATGCCTATCTCAACGGCCTGCCTGAGCCATTATATGCGCTTTTTGGCACTGGATATCTCGGTTACACCGTCGCGCGCCAATGGGGCATTTCGCGAGGCTTACAAAAATAGTTGCGTAAAGCCGCTTTCTTCCGTTAGGCCTGCAATTCCCGCTAGGGTTTATATGGGACTCAGGAGAAACAAGATGAAGAAATTAGTCGCAACCGTTGCTGCTCTCGCATTTGCAGCATCGCTTTCCGCATGTGGCGAAGCTGGCGATAAGGCAGCCGAAGAAACCGCAGAAGCAGCAGACGCAACTGGCGAAGCTATGGAAGCTGGCGCTGAAAATGCGATGACTGCCGCTGAAGGCGCAGCCGACGCAACTGCAGAAGCTGCTGCAGAAGCAACCGACGATGCCGGTGCTGCTGTTGAAGAAGCTGGTGAAGACATGCAGAACACCGCCAGCTAATTGGCGTTGTTCCTGTAGAAATAGAGCCCGCCCTGCCCTGTGCAGCGGCGGGCTTTTTCTTGCCCATTGTGCGCTCATCAAAACGAGCAGTCTTCACCGAGACTCTGCTATTTCAGGCAAAAATGGTGCACCCAACTGGATTCGAACCAGTGGCCCCCAGATTAGGAATCTGATGCTCTATCCTGCTGAGCTATGGGTGCCTTGAGATGCGCCATAGCTGCCTGCAATCTAGCGGTCAATTTTTAGCCAAGGGCGGAACAACCGGAAATAACAAAGGCGCGATGGATATGCCTTCTTCGACAAGTGCCTTTGCCTCGTCAGTGCTTGTTTCGCCGTGAATGAGGCGGTCAGATTCTTCGCCGTAATGGATTGCGCGTGCAGTTTCAGCAAAGTTGCCGCCTACCCATTGCGATTTGTCGAGCATTTCGGATTGCGCACGGGCGAGGCTTTGTACCAACTCAACCATTGCCGGGGGGAGGATTTCGGTAAGGGGTGCATCAATGCTTGTTTCAGACGCAACCGCGGGTACGGACGGCAACGTCATAGCGCGCTGGTTTCCCTTGCGCGGTACGTTCGGCACCGATAGCGCCTTTTGAATTGTCAGATCGTTACACATCGGACAAATCAGCAAGCCATTCGATTTCTGCGCATCAAAATCAGCAGATGACGTGAACCAGCCTTCGAACTGGTGTCCGTTGCCGCAGTTCAGGTCAAATGCGATCATTGGCCGTCGCTGACTCCAAGCATATTATCCAGTTTCCCTTGGGCATCCAGCGCCCGCAGATCATCAGAGCCGCCCACCGCGATATCATTAATAAAGATTTGCGGAACGGTCCTCGCACCGGGAGCGCGCGCAACCATCTCAGCGCGCTTTTCACCGCCCATGGTCACATCATATTCAGAATATTTCACGCCTTTGCTGTCCAAAAGATGCTTGGCACGGACGCAATAGGGGCACGCGAATTTGGTGTAGATTTCAACTGTTGCTGTCATAATCATGAAATGGTGTTCAAAGCCATGCAAGTCAAGCGCCCAGCGACATCACCGCGCTCTCCTGCGTCCTGCCGCGCAAGGCGCGCGCCCAGCAGAATATTTGCACCCAAGTTGCGCCGTTGCGTTTAAGTACGGACACGCAACCGTCGCTGGTTGCACCGGTAGTCAGGACATCGTCGATCAGGATGATCTTGCGTCCCTTCACCGCGTCTTGCCAATTGCGATGAAGGGCAAAGGCACCTCCCACGGCTTTCCGGCGACGCTTTAGATCCAAACCGCGCATACTTGGCGTGCGCTTATGCCTGACCATTATGTCAGGCACGAACTCAATACCGCTTAAGGCCGCCAATTCTTTGCCGACGAGCGCGGATTGGTTGAAACTGCGCGACCATATCCGCGTCCAATGCAGGGGCACGGGTGTAATGACGAGATTTTCGCGCTCATCGGGCAAATGCCGAACCAGTTGTTGCGCGATGACGCGAGCCAGCCCTATTTTACCACCATATTTCAACCGAAGGGCAACTTGCGCAGACAGGTCATCATATTTCACTGCTGCCCTGATCCCGTCATGGCGCGGCGGCGCGCTAATACAAGACGCACAATAAGCGTCATCACCACGGTCATATTCAAATGGTGTTGCGCATCCACGGCACCATGGTGGCCCCAAAAATTCCAGTCTCTGCCAGCATGAGACGCAAAAAGCTCCGCCAGCCGAAGTAATCGTTCCGCAACAAGGGCAGCGCTCTGGCAGCGCCCAATTCAGCATCATCTGGAAAATGTGGCTCCCCTTTGCCATATCGGACTTGTCGAACAAACTATCGGTCTGCACAAGGGCGCAAATGAATAATGAATTGAATCCACCCGAAATTTTTGACCGTCGCCGCCGACATGCCTTGCGTGCGCGCGGCGCTAAGCGCACAGGCGACATGTTCCTTTGGAACCATATCGCGCAGGATCTTGCCGAGAGGTTGTCGGCGGTCACGCGCACATTCGAACATGCACTGATCATCGGGCCAATCGGGCAGTGGCAGGCCGAAGTGTTGCCACCGAACGTCCGCTGCACTTTAGCTTTACCTGGCAATGCGGAGGTGGGACGCGGCGCACCAGTTGCATTGGAGGAGGACCATTTGCCGTTTGCGCCAGCAAGCTTCGATTTGGTGATGTCCGCTGGCACCCTCGATAGTGTCAACGATCTTCCCGGCGCGCTCATCCAGATCCGACGTATATTGAAGCCCGATGGCCTATTCCTTGGTCATATGTTTGGCGCTGGAACGCTTGGCACGCTAAAGTCGATGCTGTTGGAGGCAGACGCTGATCGTGTCACACCACATATCCATCCGCAGATTGATCTGCGGAGCGCCGCTGACCTCATCGTCCGTGCAGGGTTCAGCCTGCCTGTTGCTGATCAAGATATGTCCGTTGTGCGCTACGGTGACTGGCGGTCGATCATATCCGACATACGCGACGCCGGTGTTGGCAATGCCCTTGCCGGGCCACGCAATTATCTAGGCAAACAGGTAGCCCCGCGGCTCGACAGAGCGTTCGCCGCACGTGCGGATGCGCAGGGTAAGGTTACCGAAGGCTTCGCACATATCTATTTAAGCGGCTGGGCGCCTTCCGAAAACCAACCCCGACCTGCCAAAAGGGGAAGCGCACAAGTTTCACTCGCCGACATATTATCAAAAGACGACGGAAGCTAATTGCCCTGAAGCTTCCGAACTAACGGATAATCGGCGGGTGGCATTGGCAATGCAGCCATGTCTTCGGGCCAAGCCCATTGAATCTCCACCGCATATATTGGTGTCGGCGTACCCGTCCAGCGAACGCAGCGATAGAGCAGAAGCACAAGATTTCGGTCCCCCAATGGCTCACTTGCGAAAGTCTCAGCTATGAGGTCGTGGGTGGACACAATGATGCCAAGTTCCTCCTCAAGTTCGCGCACGAGTGCAGTTTCGGGTGATTCGCCCTCATCCACCTTGCCGCCAGGGAACTCCCACAGACCACCCATTTGCGCATCAGCAGGGCGCTTTTGGAGCAGAATTTGGCCCCTCTCGCTGGTTAACGCGGCGGCAACCACAAATAAAGTTGTCGGACTTTTTTCCATATTCTCATCACGTTGAAAGGTTTTGTTAACCTGTGTGTGGGATTTTAACTGGGCTCGCAACCCGGCAATGAAGTGGGACCTGAAATGTTGGAACTAATTCCTCGTATTGTAAAATGCGACCAGGGCGCGACAGCAGTAGAGTATGGTTTGATAGTTTCATTAATTGTTATTGCGATGATCGCTTCCCTTGGCAACTTTGCTGGAAGTACTCAAAGCATGTGGAATAACGTTACGACTAAAATTATTACAAGCTCGCAGTAAGTATCAAATTAACGATTTAGTAAATATTAATGAAGTATCAAACTGGCGACGGTTATTATTAAAGAAACCGCCCGGGTGTATGAACAAATAAAACTGGAGACCAAACATGAAAGTTATCAAAAAAATCTTCAAGAACGAAGACGGCGCGACTGCAATTGAATACGGCCTGATTGCCGCTTTGATCGCTGTTGCAGCAATCACTGCAATGAGCAGCCTCGGCACCAACTTGTCGACTACGTTCAACAAAGTCAGCGCAAAGATGTCGTAAGCTTCGGCTTTCGACATTTTGCCTCTAAGGCATCAGTCTTAAGGCACATAGGGCGGGAACTTCGGTTTCCGCCCTTTTTCGTTATATGCTTGGCGTTGGGTGATCCAATCGGCTTGCGACTGAAATAGCACTACCGGAAGATCTGCTTTCAAAGATTTAACATACTGATTTTAATCGTAATAATAAATTAACGGTTTCTATAGGGTTTAGCGCTAACCCTCAGGATTGGTTACCCTGCTTTACAATAACGGTTCAGATGAGTCGGGCGGGTAACAGGAGACCTGAAATGAAAGTCATCAAGAAAATTTTCAAAAACGAAGATGGCGCGACGGCAATTGAATACGGCCTTATCGCCGCTTTGATCGCTGTTGCAGCAATCACTGCCATGAGTAGTCTTGGTACGAACTTGAGCACTACCTTTAACAACGTTAGCCAAAAATTGTCATAAGCGACGGCATGTCGCAAATGCTGCGATCGGTCTAACGGCCTCAAAAGCAGAACCAAGGGCGGGGACCATATGGTCTCCGCCCTTTTGCTTAGTAAGTGACTATTTTCAGCTTTTGACCCGGACGAACCCTCGCATTGGACGACAGGCCGTTAAGAGCCATAAAGCGCTCGGTCTGCAACGATGTATACGCCATGCGAGCGGAGAGCGACGCGACTGTATCCCGCAGGCCAGCTGTTACCACACGCAACTTGCGTGGCTTTACCGCGGCGGCTTGGACATTTGTCAAACGCGCCATGCTTGAAAACATTCGGTCAAAAGGATTCGCATTGCTGGCCGTAATTGTCACAAAATGATACGCCATATTCGGCGCCCATTCATAAGCAAACACAGTCACTAGCCGCTGACCTTGCTGCGTATTCACTACAGAATTGCTGTAAAACGCAGGAATATTGTTAACTGTTGTCCGACGAATCTCCCCAACCGGGATGCTCGCATTCTCACCCGATACAGCCTTCAGAGCATTGGCTATGTAATTGTTACGATTGCCATCAAAGGCACCGGCTGTGAACATGGCCTTTCCGCTGTTTCCGTTAATCGTAACGGCCTCGCTGCTGTTTTGGATGCCAAAGCCATTGGGCGCAGTAAACTTCATTTTTAGCTCGGGATGGAGAAATTCCTGCCCTTCGACGACGCCTTGCGCGGGATCGTCGCCATATAGCATGCCATCAATCGCCGCCAGATGGGCGTCGGCGTTGCGAAATGTACTGGCGGGATAACTTTTGGAGCGCGAAGCCGCACGCGAAACGCGCCGGGCTGGGTCGGGGTGGGTACTTGCCCATTCCGGAACCGGATTGTTGGCTAATCCAGCAACCCTAGTGTCCACGCTCGTTTGGAGCGCCAACGAGTTAAGCATTGATGATAAAGCACTTGGATCATACCCAGCTTTGCTGAGATATCGGATCCCGTAATCATCAGCTTCTTCCTCTTGCGAGCGCGAATATTTGAGAGTGAACACCTGAGCCAACGGACCTGCATATTGCTTCAATCCGCCACCCAGCGCACCAAGTAAACCGCCGGAATTGCCTAACACCGACCCCAATATACTGCCACCCATGCCCAAAAGACCCGCAAGCGTCGAATTGCTTTTACGCTTCTCGCTATGACGTGCGGCAGTATGCCCCACCTCATGCCCAAGAACGCCTGCCATCTCTGCCTCACTGTTCGTCAAGGCAACCAATTGCCGTGTAATGTACACATAGCCGCCTGGCAGAGCGAAGGCGTTATTCACTGACGAATTGAGCAACGTAACGTTGAAATCGCTCTGCGCGTTTCCAAGCCCGGATTGCATGGCGATATTTTTGCCAACGCGCACGACATAGGCCGTTTGCGGACTTTGCATCGGTCCGCCAAATTCCTTCAATATCTCGCTATGGAATTTTGCGCCTTCCGCCTTTTCCTTAGCGGTGAAGGATTTAGGAACTGCGGGGGCCTTCGTTCTCGATTGTGCCTCGGCTGGAATATTGCCGCCGACTGTTGCCAGTCCTAAAATTGCGGCACCCGTAATTAGAAACGTCTTTGAAAAACGCATATTTGTCATCCCTAAAGCGAGAGAACCCATATTAGCACGTTATGGTTCCATATGAGGAGAAAAGGCCGTTAAGCCCCCATAGACAAAAACTTCGTCCTGCGCTGCTGCAATAACTCTTTAGACGAAAAACCGGACAATGCTTCCAACTCCTCGTCTATCGCCATTGCAAGCGCTGCTGCCGCCATCACATGATCGCGATGCGCGCCGCCGACGGGCTCATTTATGATGCGGTCGATAATGCGTAGCGATTTGAGATCGTCCGCAGTCATCTTCATCGCCTGAGCAGCGTCTGCTGCCTTGTCGCCAGTGCGCCACAGGATAGACGCGCAGCCTTCGGGCGAAATCACTGAATAAACAGCGTATTGAAACATGAGAATACGGTCGGCAGCCGCCAAAGCAACTGCGCCGCCAGACCCGCCCTCGCCTACGATGCACGCAATCATCGGCACGCCAAGCGCCAAGCATTTTTCGGTAGAGCGGGCGATGGCTTCAGCCTGCCCGCGTTCTTCGGCCTGAATGCCTGGAAACGCGCCTGAGGTGTCGACCAGGCTCACGACCGGGATACCGAAACGATCAGCAAGTTCCATCAAGCGAATGGCTTTGCGATAACCTTCAGGCTTACCCATACCAAAATTATGACGCAGGCGGCTTTGCGTGTCGTCGCCCTTTTCGTGACCGATAACCATCACCCTGCGACCATTGAGCCGGCCAAGTCCGCCGATAATTGCTTGGTCATCACCAAATGCGCGATCACCAGCCAAGGGCATGAAGTCTTCAAACATGTATTCAATATAATGTTTGAAATGCGGCCGTTCCGGGTGCCGCGCGACCTGCGTTTTCTGCCAAGGCGTTAGGTTGGCATATGTATCCTTAAGCTGCTTGTCTGCCTTGTCGCGCAACTTGGCGATTTCGGCCCCGGCATCAATGTCGCTTTCGCGCGCAGCATCCTGCAATTCGAGGATGCGCGCTTCAAGCGCAGCAATCGGCTTTTCAAAGTCTAGATATACCATCATGCCTGCCGGTTAGAGCCTGACGTGCGACGGGTCAATGTGCGCGTTGCCAATGGGTGCCTCCGATTGACCAGTTCAACGAGCTTGCTGCTGTCGACATGGGTGTAAATCTGCGTCGTCGCGATGTCCGCATGGCCAAGCATTGACTGCAATGCCCTCAGGTTAGCGCCACCCGCCAACAGATGCGTGGCAAAGGCATGTCGCAGGACGTGAGGGCTAACCTTTGCCGGATCTAACCCTGCCACCGCAGCCAAGTCTTTAATAATCTGAAAAAGGCGAACGCGGCTGATGTGGTTAGCCCGCGACGGAAACAGAAAGCGCGATTTATCAGGAACGAATGCCAGCCAAGCACTCACCGCTTGGCGCGCACGGTCAGATATGGGGATTAACCGTTCCTTGTCACCCTTACCGGTTACAATGATGAACGGTTTATCGGATACAACTGCATTTCGCGGTAAGGCAACCAACTCGGTTGCGCGCAAACCCGATCCATACAGCAGCTCAATCAGCGCAGACAGCCGATAATCCGCCGGCGCGGGGTGTTTGTGCGCGATTTTCGCTTCGATCACCGCAAACAACCGGTCTACCTCGTCTTTATCGAGAATTTTTGGCAAGGGCCGCATTTGCGCAGGCTTTGGCAGTGCTGCGGAAGGATTGTCGGGGCGAAAGCCCTCTTCCTGCAAAAAGGCGAAGAAACGCCGTAGCGCCGAGGCCTTTCGCGCGACCGAACTATTGGCAAGGTCGCGCCACTGACGTGCCAATGCGGCAAGATCGTCGGCACTTGCATTAGCCAGCCTTCCCGCGATCAGGTCCGATGCTGAGATAAGGTCGCTTTGATAAGCAGACAGCGTGTTTGCCGCCACGCCTTGTTCGGCAGCCAACATTTCGAGAAAGCGAGCAATAAGGTCGCGATCATGCAGAATCATATCAGGCGGCGAATCGCTGCTGGTGGCTGGTCAGCCAAAGGTAACTGCTTCAGCGGCAATCATCCTTGCCTCTGCTTCCAAACCGACCTGACGCAATGCGCGGACGATGTAATAGAGGTGAAAGGCCGGCACTTGCGACCATGATGGTGCTTGCATGCCGGCAATCGCCATTAATGCAACGGTGCCTTGCTCACCGCGCTCCGCCGCTGCTGTAATAGCTTTCGACCATGCTGACTGGCGGGTAATATTGACCTTTAAATCGCCCGCAAATTCAGTGCGGGCATCGGCGTCAATTCGGCCAAGGCCAGACAATCCCGCAAGCAGAAGTGCCGATTTATGACCGTCTATACTTTCATCGTTGCTGTAAAATTCGTCTAGATTACCATAATCCGCTGCTGCAACCCGGCCCGGCGCGCTTAGTGTCACGAGTGCCCAACCGAGTGACCCGTCGGGCACGACGTCAACCCACCGCGCGGCGGATCGGTCAAGGCCAGCGGTGAGCATAGAGGCAACCAGCCCATCGGCCGCCGACGCATGATCGGCATTCGGCTGGATCAATGCGGCCGCGCGTGCGGTCATAACAAGTGCAGCTTTGTAATCTGCGCCTGCGGCAGCTGCCGACCATAACGAAGTCATGGCCGCAACCTTGGCGTTTGCCCCAGTAGCGGTGTAGGCGTTACCAAGGGTTTCAGCCTGGGTGCGCATAGCATCGGGCGCGTCCGAATCCTCAAGGACTTGCGCATATAAATCCACCATGTTCCGGTTTGACAATATGCCAAGCGCCGCAGCGCCCGGGGCATATTTGACGCGAACAGCGGGCGTAAACATCGGCAATTGGGCGCGCCAGCCATCAACCTGTCGGCCAGTGTTGGCAAAGAGGGTTTCAGGAGGTTCGAGGCCTACGGCAGCCGAAAGGCCAAATCGCCACGGGTTCATGCCCTCGACATTTTCCCATTCAATTTTCACGGAGCGCCGTCCGTTAATGCCGGCACCGACGGCCTTTTCGGCCAGAAGATAATCGACACCACGGACCCAACCTTGGTAGCGGCCCTGATTTATAAATGCCGTTGCACTGCCCTGCTCACCCGCCAAAGACGCACAAATCGCACGAGTCATTTTCCAGCGGCCATTGTTGACTAACCGCACACCGCTTTCGGTAAGCGGACACATTCCGGCGAGGTCGCCATTAGCCAAATAGGCCTGCATCGCGACTTCATGGAGGCGTTTTGTGTAGTCGCTGCCATCAACCTGTTGAACAAGATTACGGGCAACAACTGAGTCGCCCATGCGAAGTAGCAACCAGGCGCGCTCCGCTGTCCAATCCGCGCCATTTACTCCCTCTGGTGTGTTCGTGCGGCTGGCAAGCAAACGGCGGGCCATGATCGTGCCCCAGCGCGATGCAATCGATCCCGATGTCCGCTCAAGTACCTGTTTTAAAAAGGCACCATCAAGTTCCCCAAAAGATTGCGCCGGAAACCCACCCGATGCTTCGGAGATTATGCCGACTGAATCCAAGGAACGGCGCGCATCAGGAGGGACGTCGAAACGGATGACCAATTCCGGCTCTTCCTCTTCCTCTTCCTCTTCCTCTTCAGTCGTCGCCTCAGCATCGCCGGTCACCGTCGATGGGGTCGCAGAAGTTGTGCCATCCGGCGTTCCCGGCACACCAGGCGCTGGTCGGCCCGGTACGGGGGTCGGCGGCGGCGGTGGATCGCCGAAGCCTTCAGGAAGCAAGGATTCAGGGCCTTGCTGACCAAGCGCAGGCAAGGAAAATACCAAGACCAAAGCACTGGCAACCAAAAGGCCGCTTTTTGTTATCTTGTCAGTCAATGATGCGAACCTGTTTCCATATTTGCGGGCAGCAATGCAGCCTGTTCCAATATCATCAGTTGCAGACGCCGCAACCCTAACCGCAGAATAGCAAGTCTATGCCCCCTGCGGCAACCGATAGAAACCTCAAAAACCGCATTTCACCCAAGCCGCCGTGATTTCGGCACAAAAGCTATTGCTTTTACATGAAAAAGTAGCAACGCGGCAAACTGCTTTCGGCTAACGCCAAGCCGATATATAGGCAGTATTGCAATGGCTTCACATCATGAACCGCAGAACCCCAAATTTGGCAAGCAGGCCATACCGGTGCTCGACCGTCCGCTGGTGCTTGTTGGGATGATGGGTGTTGGCAAAACCAGCATCGGAAAGCGGCTTGCTGCACGGCTCGGAACACCGTTTGTTGACGCTGATGACGAGATTGAAAAGGCGGCGGGGCTATCAATCGCCGAAATATTCGCAAAATTTGGCGAGGAATATTTCCGCGACGGGGAACGGCGGGTGATCGCCAGACTTATTGACGGCGAACCCAAAGTCATTGCGACTGGCGGCGGCGCGTTCGTCAATCCGTTTACCCGCGCGCTGATTTTGGAGCGGGCGACATCCATATGGCTTGATGCAGATGTGCGTGTGCTTGCCGACCGTGTGTCGCGGCGTAACCATCGCCCGCTTTTGAAAGATAAAGACCCGGTCGAAGTTCTGACCGCGCTTGGCAAGGTGCGTAACCCGCTTTATGCCGCCGCCAATCTCCATATCCGCAGCGACACTTCGCCGCATGTGCGCACCGTTGAAAACATACTGAAGGCCCTCGCTGCATGACCGTGATATCCGTTGACCTGTCCAACGCACCTTATGACATTCACGTACGCGCTGGGTTGCTGGCCGATGTCGGCGCGGTCCTTGCGCCTTATGCCCGGGACAGCCGTCTGCTCGTCGTGACAGACGAAAATGTTGCGCAGTTCGTCCTGCCGAATTTTCAAGCCACATTGCGTGCGGCTGGTATCTCTGCCGAAACCTATAAGTTGCCCGCTGGCGAAGCAGGGAAAAGCTGGGCGCAGTTGGAACGCTTGACCGACTGGTTGCTTGAACGCCATGTGGAACGCAGCGACCATATCGTCGCGCTGGGTGGCGGCGTAGTCGGTGACATAACCGGCTTTGCCGCGCACATCATCAAGCGCGGATGTGCATTTGTTCAAATACCCACCACATTGCTCGCCCAAGTGGACAGCAGCGTCGGTGGCAAGACCGCAATCAACAGCGCAGCGGGCAAAAATCTGGTCGGCGCGTTCCACCAGCCTGCGTTGGTGCTGATTGACCCGGAATTGTTATCAAGCCTGCCCACCCGCCAACTTGCGGCCGGTTTTGCTGAAGTGGTGAAGTATGGCCTTATCGATGACGCCGCATTCTTCGATTATTGCGAGGATAGCCTGGACAGCTTTTTTGCTGGCGACCCTGATGTCCGCGCGCAAGCGATCATCCGGTCCGTGCAGTCGAAGGCCCGGATTGTTGCCGCAGACGAAACCGAACGCACTGGCACACGCGCATTGTTGAACCTTGGCCACACCTTCGGCCATGCATTGGAGGCCGATACCGGATTTTCCGACCGATTGTTCCACGGCGAAGCGGTCGCCGCTGGCATGGCGTTGGCGTTTCGATATTCGGTGCATTTGGGCCTATGCCCTGCGGAGGACGCTGAACGCGTCACGCAGTTGTTGAAGCGCGCAGGCTTGCCTACCACGCTGACCGAAGCTGGTGCGACTTCGAATGGCGCGGCGTTGGTCGATTATATGCGGCACGACAAGAAAATGAGCGGCGGCACGCTGCCTTTCTTGCTCGCACGCGGGATCGGCCAGACATTTTTGTCCAAGGACGTCGCACTTGATGACGTCGCCGCGTTCCTCGACAGCGAAGTTTAATCCTGCGCGATCAGGAAATCGTCGGAATCATCGCCGCCGAAACTATGGCGCGTGCCCGCATGCATATCGCCACTGGTAAATTGCGCTTTCAGGCGGCTTCGATCGCGGCGGCGGAATTCGGCGATGATGTCGTGGATTTTCTCACGATCAGTGCCGAAATAGGTAAGCGCATCGGCGGACATGCGGATGGAGGATTCAAACACCTCGCGCATGATGCTGATGCCGTCGTCCTTCATCAGCAACAAAGCCTGCTGCCGGTCGTAGGCGCGCACGAATAATTTTGTGCGCGGGAATGTTTCGCGCACCGGCATGAGCGATTCTGCGGTCATGTGACGGTCATCGATGCAGAAGAATATCGCCTGCGCGTCTTCGCCGCCTGCCCGCTTGAGCAAATCAACGCGCGTGCCGTCGCCGTAAAATACCTTGAAGCCAAAATCACCGCTACGGTCGATGGTTTGCGGGTTGATATCAATCAACGTCACTGAGCGGCCTGCGGCCTGCATGATTTGCGACACTTGCTGCCCGAAACGACCATGCCCGACGATGATCACATTGGCTTGCGACGCGAGTTCGGGATCATCCAACTGCACATCATCCCTACCCTTGCGCGCGGCAAGCTTGCCCGCATAGATCATCAGGAACGGTGTCGTCGCCATCGAAAGGGTGACGACTGCACCGAACAGGCTCGCGGCCTCAGGCTCAATCAGCAACGCCTGCTGCGCGGCAGCAAACAGCACGAAAGCAAACTCGCCCCCTTGGCTTAAGAGCATCGCCATAATCATGGACTGCTTGGTTTGCAGACCAAAGAAGCGACCAAGCGCAAAAATGACGGCGATTTTGACTACTACTAACGCCAGTGCAAGGCCCGCCACAAAGAATGGCTGCGACAGGATGACATCAACGTCGAGCAACATGCCGACCGCCAGGAAAAACAAACCAAGCAGGATCGATCGGAACGGGTCAATGTCCGCCTCCAATTCATGGCGGTAAGGCGATTCCGCCAGCATCACGCCAGCGACAAAAGCGCCCAATGCTGGCGATACACCAATCGCCTGCATTACCGCCGCGCTGACGCAGACGGTGAACAAGCCAGTGACGATGAACAATTCGCGCTCGGAAATTTTGCCGACCAACCGCAGCAATGGCGACAACAAATAGCGTCCGGCCAATACCAAGCCGACAATCGCCACCACGGCGTAGAGCACCAGATACCATCCCTCAATAGCGCCCTCTTCGGCGGGTGCGCGCGACAAGGCCGCGACGATGGTGAGCAAAGGAACGATGGAAATGTCCTGAAAAAGCAGAATCGAAAAGCTTTTCTCGCCATAATCGGTCTTCATGCGGCCCCGCGATTGCAGCAACGGCAACACCTGCGCGGTGGAAGACAAAGCGAGCGGAAGACCAAGGACCAACGCCGCTTGCCAGCTAAAGCTCGGCATCGCGAAATGGATCACGGCGAACATGCCAAGCCCGCACAATATAACCTGCAACGGCCCGAAAAGGAGGATATCTCGCCGCAACAGCCACAGCCTGCCCGGTGACAGTTCCAGACCAACGAGGAAGAGCAGCAAAATGATGCCGATTTCGGAATAAGCCAGTATAGTTTCAGGCGCGTCAATCAACGCAAGGCCATCAGGGCCAATCGCGATACCTGCGACCAGATAGCCAAGCACTGCGCCAAGCCCCAACCGTCGGAAAATCAGCACGGCGACGAGCGCGGCGCCCAGCAGCACCACCCCGCCCAACATCACATCAGCGACGAGATGGTGGGATGCTTCTTCCATCAAGCTTTCTCTTTGGCCTGTTCGGCCGCCGCCAGGATCGCATCATAAGGTAATAAAATCGCAGCATGGCGGGAGGGATAATCACAGGCCGCAGCCAACAGGGCCAATTCCGGCCAGCAGCGTGGCATGTCGCCTTCACGCTTTAAAGCCTGAGCGACGCTGTCACGCAACGCACCGATTTCCTGCACCAAAAGCCCCGTCGCATTGTGCGCCAGAATAGCCGCAGAAGCTTGTCCCAGCGCGCACGCATTGGCGCGCAGGGCAACTGCCTGCAACTTGCCATTGGTGTCAGTAACGATATCGGCCTGAATACGGCTTCCGCACAAAGGCGAGCGCACTTCGGCGGTGCCGTCTGGATCGTCAAGCCGATGATCGGAAACCAGCGATGAAGCGAGCCGCAATATGTCCCGATTGTAGAGCGCGCTATCCATCAGTTTGCCGACTCTGCATCGCTATCAGACGCGAGGCGTTGCGCACGCACGAATTCTGACATGGCATCGCCGCTGGCATTTAACAGTGGATAGGTGCGCGAGGTGGTCATCCATTCGGGCCGCCCTTCATCTGCGCCATACACCAAATCATACCCCATCACGAAAAGGAGGAAAATCAGGGTCGCCATGATGAGGCCCTTTAGCATGCCAAAGCCGAAGCCCAACACGCGATCAATCGGGCCAAGCACCGACTTGCGCGATTTCGCGCCAATCGATTTTGAAATCCATTTTCCCAAAGCGTAGATCACGATGACAATAGCCAAGAAAGCGAGCACGGCCGCACCGGAGTCAGATCTAACCGCTTCGGCCAATGCCGCCGTTGCAGGGGCATGAAACATGCGGACCGCGACGATAATCAGCACCCAGGCAATCATCGACAGTGCCTCTTGCACAAAACCGCGCAAGAAGCCGAATACGGCCCCGCTGCCCAGCAAGAACAGGACGATAATATCGAGTGCGGTCATCTGTTCCTGTTGCCCCAATTACCTAAACGCATCACAATTAACAGCCGCGACGCGTTATATGCCGACGCTGTGCCACCGTTCGCTGTGGATTTAGGGACGTCCCAGCATATGGTCAACGAGATTGGCAAGTGTTCGAAACTCTTGCGTCGAAATGCCGGCCTGCCCTTTGACGGACGGCGGCACCAACGCGCGGCTGAAGCCCAACTTCGCCGATTCCTTTAGCCGCAACGCGCCATGTGCAACGGGGCGGATTTCCCCGGACAAGGCGACTTCGCCAAACAGAACAGCGTCGGAAGGCAATGGTTTTTCCGCCAAAGCCGAAACCAAAGCCGCTGCCACCGCAAGATCGGCGGCAGGGTCGGAAATGCGATAGCCGCCAGCAATGTTGAGATACACCTCAGCCGTCGAAAAGCTGAGTCCACATCGCGCCTCAAGCACAGCCAATATCATTGCGAGCCGGCCACTGTCCCAGCCTACCACGGCGCGGCGCGGCGTTGCCCCGCTGGATAGCCGCACGGTCAAAGCCTGAATTTCTACAAGGACTGGGCGCGTTCCCTCCAATGCCGGAAATACCGTTGCGCCAGTGACTTGCTCTGCCCGGTCGGTCAGGAACAATGCGCTTGGGTTGCCAACCTCGGTTAAGCCCTCTTCCACCATAGCAAAAACGCCAATTTCGTCAGTCCCGCCAAAGCGGTTTTTGGACGCGCGCAAGATTCGATATTGGTGGCTGCGTTCGCCTTCGAAGGACAATACCGTGTCGACCATATGCTCTAGCACGCGGGGACCGGCGATCGTCCCGTCCTTCGTGACATGGCCGACGAGCATCAACGCCGTACCGCGTTCCTTGGCAAAACGGATAAGCTCCTGCGCCGACGCGCGGACTTGACTGACCGTGCCCGGCGCGCCTTCAATAAGGTCGCTATGCATCGTTTGGATGGAATCGATCACCAATAAGGCTGGCGGTGCGCCTTGCGCCATCGTCGTCAAAATGTCGCGCACCGAAGTTGCAGCAGCAAGCTGCACTGGCGCGTCACCCAGCCCCAAGCGGCGCGCCCGCAGCCGCACTTGGTCGACTGCTTCTTCACCGGAAATATAAGCAACGAAAAGCCCGCGTCGCGCGAGATTCGCCGCGGCCTGTAACAGCAAGGTCGACTTACCAATGCCCGGATCACCGCCCAGCAAAGTCGCTGAACCCGGCACAAGGCCGCCACCTAAGGCACGGTCAAATTCGGATATGCCCGTTGAGGCCCGCTCAGGCAGCTTGATGTCTGTGTTCAACCCCGAAAGCTCAACCGCGCGCCCGCCCGAATGCAAATGATGCTTAAGCTCAAACACCGTCGCCTTGGCCTCTTCAGCCAGCGTGTTCCATTCGCCGCAATCGTCGCATTGCCCCTGCCAGCGGTTCGATTCCGACCCGCATGCCTGACATACATATTTGCGCTTTGCCTTGGCCATGGCGCACACGTATCAGAACAAATCAAGAACTCAACAAATAAGTGCACAGTATCAACGCTTGCGTGCGGCGCGGCGTGATGCCACACAACTGACATGCGCGAAAAAGAACTCAGGCTGGCGCTCATTTGTTATGGCGGGGTCAGCCTTGCCATTTACATGCACGGCGTCACGCGCGAAATTTGGCATATGGTCCGCGCCAGCCGCGCGTATCATGATGGCACGCCGCCCATCCGGAGCAGCGAAATCGTCTATCATGATTTGCTTGCCGAGTTGTCGCGCGTCAGCGGCGTAAAACTGCGGGTCTTGACTGACATCATTGCAGGGTCCAGCGCGGGCGGCATCAACGGCATTTTCTTGTCGCAAGCCATCGTCACTGGCCAATCGCTTGAGCCATTGACTGACATGTGGCTTGAGATGGCGGACGTTGACGTGCTTCTTGACCCCGACGCCCGGCCGCTGTCGCGTTTTACCAAATTTTGGGCGACACCCATTGCGTGGACCATCTTGCGACGACGCGGTGGGGCAGTTGAACGGACAGTCGCCAAGGAAGCGCAGGAGGAAGTCGCCGCCAAGCTGTCGCGCTTTGTCCGTGCCCGCTGGTTTGCGCCACCGTTCGGGGGCAATGTTTTTTCGAAACTGTTGCTCGACGCCTTGAACGCGATGGGTGCGAGCACAGCCGAACCGCCATTGTTGCCTTCAAACCAGCCGCTGGACCTATTTGTGACCGTGACCGATTTTTACGGCCATGATCAAGTCCTGCGCCTGAACAGCCCCGAAGAAGTGACCGAATCCGAACATCGCATCACGGTCGATTTTTCGACGCGCGGGCGAACGGGCCTTGCCGAGATCGCCGAGCTGATCTTTGCGGCGCGCGCCACGGCGAGCTTTCCCGGCGCGTTCCCGCCTTTTTCCGTGCGTGAACTTGATAGGTTGCTGGCGCGCGAGAATGTCCCTTGGGCTGGCCGGAGCGCATTTTTGAAACGGATATTGCCGCAGCAGTTTGCCGCCAATGCCGCCGAAGACACGATGCTGATCGACGGATCGGTTTTGGCTAATGCGCCTTTTAATCAAGCGATTTCCGCCTTGCGCAACCGGCCGGCGCGGCGCGAAGTCGACCGGCGCTTTGTCTATATCGACCCAAAGCCTGGCCGTCCCAGTTTCCGTTTCGGCAAGCGTAATGCAGATGGCACCGCCGACATGCCGCGCAAGCCACCCGGGTTTTTCTCCACGATATTAGGCGCAACATCGAACATCCCGCGCGAGCAGCCAATCCGTGACAGTCTGGAAAAAATCACTGGCCGGTCGGAGCGGATCGAACGGATGCAGCGCGTCATCGACAGCCTGCGCAACGAGGTTGAAAACACCGTTGAGGCATTGCTCGGCAAAACATGGTTCCTCACGCAGCCAACCGCAGCCCGCATGCAAAAATGGCGGCAGTCTGCGCAGTTAAAGGCGATAGCCGCTGCCGGGTTCAGCTACCGTGCGTATAGCCATCTCAAGATAGCCGGCGTCGTCGACGACATCATCGCCACCGCACGCCGCAGCCTGCCCGATTCAGCAAACGAGTTTTTCCGTGATTTGCGTAGTGCGCTTTGGAGCGAAATCCGGGCACGGGGTCTCGACACTATGGCGCAGAATAATGGCAAGAACGCCACGCGTCAGGCCGCGGCTTTCTTCCGCGCGCATGATCTACGCTTCCGGATTCGCCGCATGCGCTTTCTCGCCCGGCATCTGACCGAGGAAGTCGAACATGTCATCGACATGCCCGACGATCAAATCAGCAAAATGCGCGATGCCATTTACAAATGCCTCGCTTTGTTTCTGGATCTCGAAACGGCGGAGTTTTTGGGACTCGATTTCGCTCTGGCCGCAAAAAGCGGGATTAGCGACCCGGCCGGTTTGATGGACCATCTCGCGGCGCAGCGCGATCTGGTGCGCACAGATAGCAAGGTCGACAAAATATTGTGCGAGGCCATGATGACGCTGCCGGTCGAGGCACGGCGCATCATGTTGCTCGGCTATTTGGGCTATGCACTTTATGACATCGCGACTTTGCCCTTGTTGCAGGATGAAGGTTTCGACGAGTTCGACCCCGTGAAGGTCGACCGCATTTCACCCGACGACTGCGCCTCCATCCGCAAGGGCGGCGCAGCAGCCACGCTTAAGGGCATCGAGTTTAACAATTTCGGCGCGTTTTTCAGCCGTACTTATCGCGAGAACGACTATCTATGGGGCCGGTTACATGGCGCGGAGCGGATGATCGATATTCTCATATCGTCGCTGCCGCCGGGTCATGAATTTTCAACAAGCCGCGCGCAAAGTTACAAGCGACTAGTGTTTCACGCGATCCTCGATGAGGAGCAAGACAGGCTCACGCATATCCAGCCCCTCATAAATTCCTTGCGGACCGAGGTGGATCAGATCGAAATCTGATCGCTTATTTCACCATATTGTAGACAGTTTCGACAAAGCGGTCGGCGGTGATGAAGCCATCGGCCTTTACGCCATATCCGTCGGCTGGCCGCTCTGCCTTGATCTGCTCAAGCGTTTTGCCAGCCTTCGCACTGGTTTCGATTTTCGCGACGATCTCTGCGACCATGTCACGATATTGCTTCAAATCCGCTTTGGTCGCGACTGCGCCATGGCCCGGAATGATCTTTGTCTGGTCATCGGCAATCGCGAGGGCTTTGTCGGCTGCTGCAATCACGCCGCGCACGTTACCGCCGCTGCTTGCGTCCACAAATGGGAAGCTCATCCGCAAGAAGAACAGGTCGCCCATGTGGATGACGTTGGACTTTGTCCAATGGACGATGGAATCGCCATCAGTATGGCCAGCGGGCATGTGAATGACGCGGACTTCTTCGCCATTCAGATGGAGTTTCAGGCCGTCGGCATAAGTCACCACTGGCAGCGCGACCTTGGGGCTTGGTTTTTGGTTCCCTTGGCCAGCCGCCATGCGAACGCGCACATTGTCGTGCGCCATGATGACCGCGCCAGCCTTGCCCAGATTTTCGTTTCCGCCGGTATGGTCATAATGCCAATGGGTGTTGACCAGAAACTTCACCGGCTTCGCGCCGAGTGTCGAAACGGCAGTCTGAATCTTCTCGGTCAGAGGTGCAAATTGGTCATCGATCAGGATCGTGCCGTCTTCACCGTATGACACGCCGATATTGCCGCCAGCGCCAAACAGGACGGCCACGCCCGGCGCGACTTGTTCGGATTTGATTTCGACCTTGGATAGATCCTGTGCAACCACAGGACCGGAGACGATGAGGGCGGCTGAGGCCAATAAACGACGCATAGGGAAACTCCTTCGACAAACGTTATTAAATGTAAAATCGCGCTTGGCAAGCGGCTCGGTTAAGGGGCGATGCCGTCCCAGATGCCCTTGATCTTGTCAAAGAACCCCGTCGATTGCGGGCATTCTTCGCCAGTTTCGGTTTCGCGGAACTCCCGCAAAATTTCTTTCTGCCGCGCGGACAGCTTCGACGGCGTTTCCACATCGATTTGAATGACCATGTCACCACGGCCACGCCCTTGCAGCACAGGCATCCCTGCGCCGCGCTGACGAAGCTGTTTGCCCGACTGGATGCCCTCTGGGACGATGATGATGTGTTCGGCACCATCGAGGCCCGGAATGCGGATTTCGCCGCCCAGGGCCGCTGTGGTGAAGCTTACGGGCACACGGCAGAATAATGTCGTGCCGTCGCGTTCAAATACCTTGTGGCGCGACAAATGTATGAAGATGTACAAGTCGCCAGCGGCAGCACCATATGGCCCGGCCTCGCCTTTGCCCGCAACGCGAATGCGTGTGCCTTCATCGACGCCCGGCGGAATGTTTACAGCAATGGTTTTGCGTTCATCCATACGGCCTTCGCCGCCGCAAACGCGGCATGGGTCTTCAATAACCTCGCCGCGACCATGGCAGGTCGGACATGTGCGTTCGACGACGAAAAAGCCTTGTTGCGCGCGCACCTTGCCATGTCCAGCGCACAGGTTGCAGCGGCGCTTGCCCGAACCCGGCGTAGCGCCAGTGCCTTCGCATGTGCCGCAAGCGGTAGCCACATCGATCGTGATTTCCGCGTCCTTACCGTGGAAAGCCTCATCGAGCGAGATTTCGAGGTCATAGCGCAAGTCGGCACCGCGCGCAGGCCCACGTTGGCGACCACCAAAAGCGTCACCAAAAAAGCTTTCGAATATGTCGGAGAAATCACCAAAGCCTGCGCCGCCTTGGCCGCCGCCGCCCATGCCACCATTTTCAAACGCTGCCTTGCCAAAACGGTCATAGGCCGCACGTTTTTGCGGGTCCTTCAGGACATCATAAGCTTGGCTGATCGCCTTGAACTTGGCTTCGGATTTGTCGCAGCCAGGATTACGGTCGGGATGGCATTCCATCGCGATCCGGCGATATGCGGACTTCAGCGTCTTTTCATCCGCTGACCGCTCGACTTCCAACAATTCGTAATAATCAATGTCGAGATTCATGACTGAATACCCCAAGCTTCCCGACCGTCGCTGCGTTTCGGAGGCGACGGCCGGAAATTTTCAAATTCAGTCTTTCTTGTCTTCTTCGACTTCGGAGAATTCGGCATCGACGACATTGTCATCTGCTGGTGCTTCTTCCGATGCGGCACCTGCCGATGCTCCGGCAGCTTGTTCTTCCTTGTAGATCGCTTCGCCAAGCTTCATTGCCACTTGAGCCAAGGCAGTTGCCTTTTCCTTCATCGCTTCGGCATCACCGCCTTCGATGGCAGTTTTGGTTTCTGCAACAGCCGCCTCGATTTCGCCCTTCAAAGCTGCATCAATCTTGCTGCCATGCTCTTCAAGCTGCTTCTCGGTGGTGTGGACAAGGCTCTCGGCGTTGTTCTTGGCTTCCGCCGCCTCACGACGCTTCTTGTCTTCCTCGGCAAAGGCTTCGGCATCACGAACCATCTGATCGATATCCGCATCCGACAAACCGCCCGATGCCTGAATCTTGATCTGCTGTTCCTTGCCAGTGCCCTTGTCCTTGGCCGTCACGCTGACGAGGCCGTTGGCGTCAATGTCGAAGGTCACTTCAACCTGCGGCACACCGCGCGGCGCGGGTGGAATGCCGACAAGATCGAAATTGCCAAGCAGCTTGTTATCCGCCGCCATTTCGCGCTCACCCTGGAATACCCGGATGGTCACAGCATTCTGATTGTCTTCGGCGGTCGAATATACCTGGCTCTTCTTCGTCGGGATCGTCGTGTTACGGTCAATCATGCGCGTGAACACGCCGCCAAGCGTTTCAATGCCAAGCGACAATGGCGTCACGTCGAGCAACAACACGTCCTTGACGTCGCCCTGCAACACGCCAGCCTGAATGGCTGCACCCATCGCAACGACTTCGTCAGGGTTCACACCCGTGTGCGGTTCCTTGCCGAAGAAATTCTTCACGACGTCGCGCACCTTTGGCATGCGAGTCATACCGCCGACCATGACGACTTCGTCAATGGCGTCAGCCTTGATACCAGCATCAGCCAGCGCCTTTTTGCAAGGCTCAAGCGTACGCTTGATCAAGTCATCCACCAGCTTTTCTAGATCAGCACGCGTAATGGTTTTCACAAGGTGCTTTGGACCATTTTGGTCGGCGGTGATGAATGGCAAGTTGACTTCGGTCGTCTGAGTTGAAGACAATTCAATCTTCGCCTTTTCAGCCGCTTCCTTCAAACGTTGCAACGCAAGCTTGTCCTTCGTGAGGTCAATGCCTTCGGCCTTGTTGAAATCTGCCGCCAAATGCTCAACGAGCACGCTGTCGAAATCTTCACCGCCAAGGAATGTATCGCCGTTGGTCGATTTCACTTCGAAAACGCCGTCGCCGACTTCAAGGATGGAGATGTCGAACGTACCGCCACCAAGGTCATAAACCGCGATGGTTTTATTCTCGTCCTTGTCCATGCCGTATGCAAGCGCAGCAGCTGTTGGCTCGTTGATGATACGCAGCACTTCAAGTCCCGCAATCTGGCCAGCATCCTTGGTGGCCTGACGCTGGGCATCGTTGAAGTACGCCGGAACGGTGATAACCGCCTGCGTGACGGTTTCGCCCAAATAGGCTTCCGCTGTTTCTTTCATCTTTTGCAGGATGAAAGCTGAAATTTGCGATGGCGAATATTCTTCGCCGCCTGCCTTAACCCATGCATCGCCGGTCTTGCCCTTGACGATGCCATAAGGGACGAGGCCCATATCCTTCTTGGTCATGGGATCATCAAAACGGCGGCCGATAAGGCGCTTAACCGCGTAAATTGTGCTCTCCGGATTCGTGACAGCCTGACGCTTGGCTGGCTGTCCGATCAAACGTTCGCCGTCTTTTGCAAAGGCAACGATCGATGGCGTCGTACGTGCGCCTTCTGCATTCTCGATGACCTTGGGCTTGCCGCCGTCCATAACCGCAACGCAGCTGTTTGTCGTGCCCAAGTCGATACCAATAACTTTAGCCATAAAAACTT
>JAZKGS010000126.1:0-31371 GCA_040385805.1 Pseudomonadota bacterium
CTTGCCCGCCGTCGCGGTTATCGCTAAGGGCGCGTCACGATATAAAGAATTCTTTATACGCAGACACAGCCAATAGACTGGAACAACCATGCGCTCAAATTACCTCTTCACGTCGGAATCCGTGTCCGAAGGACATCCAGACAAGGTTTCCGACCAGATTTCCGACGCCATCGTCGACCTGTTTTTGTCCAAAGACCCCGAGGCGCGGATTGCGTGCGAAACATTGACCACAACGCAATTGGTCGTGCTCGCGGGCGAAATCCGCTGCAAGGGCGTCTATGAAAACGGTGAATGGGCCGCTGGCGCGAAGGAAGAAATCGAAGCGACCGTCCGCCAGACTGTCAAGGACATCGGCTATGCGCAAGAGGGCTTCCACTGGGAGACGCTGCGCTTTGAAAATAACCTGCATGGCCAATCGGCGCATATCGCACAGGGCGTTGACGCCACTGGCAACAAGGATGAAGGCGCTGGCGACCAGGGCATCATGTTCGGTTATGCCTCGACTGAAACACCTGACCTGATGCCGGCAACGCTGGATTACAGCCACAAGATCCTCGAGCGCATGGCCGCGGACCGCCATTCGGGCGCTGCACCATTCCTTGAGCCTGACGCAAAGAGCCAGGTCACCTTGCGCTACAACAGCGAAGGCAAGCCGGAGGCTGCGACCGCAATCGTCGTTTCGACCCAGCACGCACCGGGATATGACGAAGGCGCGAAGGAAGCGGAACTGCACAATTATGTAAAGGGCGTCATCGCTGACTTGCTTCCTGCCAGCCTGCTGACCGAAACGGAATATCACATCAACCCGACCGGCAGCTTCGAAATCGGTGGCCCTGATGGTGATGCTGGCCTGACTGGCCGCAAAATCATTGTCGACACTTATGGCGGCGCTGCTCCGCACGGTGGCGGCGCGTTCTCGGGCAAGGACCCGACGAAGGTCGACCGTTCAGCCGCTTACATCACGCGCTATCTGGCCAAGAATATCGTCGCCGCTGGCCTTGCCACGCGCTGCACCATCCAGCTGGCTTATGCCATCGGTGTGTCAAAGCCCTTGTCGCTCTACGTCGACACGCACCGCACCGGCACGGTCGGTGATGACCAGATTGAAACCGCGATCATGGGCATTGAAAAATTGGGCGGCCTCACCCCGCGCGGTATCCGCACGCATCTTGGCCTCAACAAGCCCATCTACCGCAAGACCGCAGCTTATGGCCATTTCGGTCGCAAGCCTGAAGGCGACTTCTTCCCATGGGAGCGCACTGATTTGGTGGATGATTTGAAGGCCGCTTTGGCGTGATTAGACTTGCAGGGTGACGGCTGAAAGTTTAGCCGCCACCTTCATGACTGCGAACAAAATCGGGGACCCAACGACGCTGAACCGCCTGTACGGACGTTCAAAGGGCAAAAAGCTGCGTTCCGAGCAGAATGACTTGTTGGACAATCTGCTGCCGCAAATCGCAGTGCCCGATGAAGGCGCGCTTGGCAGCAAGGAATTGTTCGGCGACGACCGCGCGATGCATTTCGAAATTGGTTTCGGCGGCGGCGAGCATCTCGCTTTCCGCGCTGACCTGCTGCCCGATCATGGCTTTATTGGCTGCGAGCCGTTCCTGAACGGCGTCGCACAAGCGCTGTCGCATATTCGCGAGGGTGGCCTGCGCAATATTCGCCTGCACATGGGCGATGCGCTGGAGATGTTGCGCCGTGTGCCCGATGGGTCGCTATCCTTTGTCTATCTCCTGCATCCCGACCCCTGGCCAAAGGCGCGGCATATAAAGCGCCGGATGATGAACGATGGGCCAGTTGATCTGATCGCGGCGAAGTTAAAGCCCGGCGGCGAATTCCGGTTCGGCACTGACCATCCCGTTTATGTCCGCCACGCGTTGATGATCATGCAGCGCCACCGTCAGCAATTTGACTGGTTGTGCAACAGCGCATCCGACTTCCAGAACCGCCCCGGCGGCTGGCCGGAAACGCGATATGAGGCCAAGGCGCGCCGTTTGGGGCACGAGGTCTGGTATTTCCGATATCAGCGCAAATCGGCTTAAAAAGCGCGGCTGCTCGAGGCGTCGACCTTGTCCACCCATTCGGGGTAAAAACTTGGCTGACGGCGTGACCAACCCGTTGCAGTTGCAGCAGCTTCGCTGATCGACTGCAATAAGACCTTGCGCTTCGCTGGCGGCAAATGCGGCATCGATGCAGCAGCACAAAACGCCGCTGGCAACCATGGCCGCGCATCTGCGCCAATCAGGCGCTCGTATAAAAACCGATAGGCAGCGAACGAGTCGAGGCGTCCCTGCCCCAGATCAAAGGCGGAAACCGTCACCAATGGTGCCAGAAATGGCTCGGCATCCTGAAGAACTGCAGAATCCGGAATAATCGACCGAATGTCCGGCAGGCGATCGTAAAATACGTGCTGGGCATCAATAGAGGCAGACTCGACCGCGTCGCGCGACCAGACGGCAACGGCGTCTTTGCGATCAAACGCCACATCCAATGACCGCCGGATATAGCGCTGGGTCGCAGCGCTGAAACCGGCAAATTCCTTGATCTCGGCCAATGTTAAAAAGCCTGGACCTTCATGCGTAGTCTTCGTCATGCCCAAATCCCCCTAAATTCCCCAGACCGCTATAATCGCTCCAACGTGGTTAGCGAAGGGTTAACAGCCGACACCGTAGATAAACATTCGACCAAATTGGCGAAGCATTCGACGAGAAACGATGCACGAGGTGCAATGGACGGAAAAACCGCTATAGAAAGATATGGATAAATTTGTTTCCCGCCATGCGCTAGTTGGCCATCAGATGGCATTATTGACGATAATCGGGTTCTGGGCATTTTACGCTTTGATCCTGTCGTTACGCGCTGCGCTTCTGGATTTCCCTGCGCAGGCAGTGCTGTTCGAACGTCGCTTAATGGTGGCGCTGGTTGGTGTGCTGGTGACTTGGATCCTTTACGTAGGATTACGACTTGCCGACCGCCGTTCACTTGGCTTTCGGGTCAGTACGGCATTTATAGGGGCCATCCCCTGCGCCATGATCCTGGCGTCAGCCAACTTCTATATCTTCAACCTTTATGATCCCATCAGCCTGTTTAAAGACCCAAGCGTCGGGCGCACGATTGAGGATTTAAAAGCGCAACTCGGGCTATCCTTCTGGCAGGAAATTGCCGATATTTCGGTGACCCATTATTTCTTCCTGATAGCCTGGAGTTCGCTGTACGTCGCGATCGGCTATGCCCGCGAAGTCCGGGAAGCCGAGCGCAAAACATCGCGTTTCGCGCAAGCAGCGCAAGATGCAGAACTGCGTTCGCTGCGTTATCAGGTCAATCCGCACTTTTTGTTCAACACGCTGAATTCGCTCTCGAGTCTCGTCATGACTGGAAAGCCGAAAGAGGCCGAAGCCATGATCCAGAACCTGTCCAATTTTTACCGGACCAGCCTGTCGTCCGATCCGCTTGAGGATGTCACGCTGGAGGAAGAGGTCGAGCTTCAGCGGCTGTATCTCGAAATTGAAAGCGTACGCTATCCAAAGCGGCTCCGTGTCAGCATCAATATCCCCGACGATTTGATGAACCAGCATGTGCCCGCATTGATCCTGCAGCCATTGGTTGAAAACGCGATCAAATATGGCGTTTCGCGGACCACACGTCCTGTTCAAATCACCATCAAGGCCGAACGCGACGGTAGCAATCTCGTCCTCAGTGTCACAGACGATGGAGAGACTGTTGATTCAAGCCATGTTGGCGGCAATGGTATTGGCCTTGCGAATGTACGCGACCGATTGGAAGCACGTTATCGTTCGGCAGCGCGGCTTGACACACAATTGGTTCACGGAGGAGGTTTTATTGCAATGCTGACTTTGCCTTTAAGCCGTCGGATCGCAGCATGAAGCGGCTGCGAACATTGATTGTCGATGACGAACCCCTGGCCGTCGAACGGCTTGAGATATTAAGCGCCGACCATCCTGTCATCGAGATTGTGGGCACGGCAAATGATGGCGTAGAGGCGCTACGTATTGCGCAGCAATTGACGCCTGACCTTATTTTTCTCGACATCGGCATGCCCAAAATGGACGGCATCAATGCTGCACGCGCCTTGGGACTGATGAACAAAAAGCCGGCGATTATTCTCATTACGGCATACGACAATTTTGCCGTTGAGGCCTTTGACCTCGATGTCGTCGATTATGTGTTGAAGCCTGTATCAAGCGAACGCCTTGGTCGAGCGATAACGCGTGCATGTGGGACTCACGACAGCGAACACCAACCGTCGGTGCCGTCAGCTAAGGCCGACAGCCGCTACGCGCATGAATTCTGGGTGTCGCACCGCGCCGAACTTATCCGCATTGCCGCCATGGACATCGAACGGATTGAGGCTGAACGGGATTATATGCGGCTGCACACGGCGGGCCGGAGCTATTTATTGCACCAGACAATCTCAACGCTTGAACAACGGCTAGACCCTGAACAATTTCAACGTATCCACCGCAGCCATATTGTGCGGCGCGATCTCATTACCGGGCTTCGGCATGAAGGTGGCGGCGTCTGGCACGCTTTGTTGGGGGAAGACTTATCGATGCGGATTGGCCGTAAATATCTGGCGGACGTCAAACGCCTTGCAGGCAAATAGCAAACTCCGGCAAATTGCGTTGCCGGAGTTCGCCAAATCGAAGGATTGCCTTAATTTGCAGTGGTGCGTGTCGCAGCGTCAAATGCAAGCCGCCGATTGTCCATATAAGCAGCAATGATCTGTGCGCTTTGGGAATTTGCCTTTTGATAAGCAGCGGTTTCGCAATTTTTCAGGTCCTTACGTTCGTCCAGCGTAATAGCGCGCGGCCTACCGCATACGATTTTGATGGCCTGCTTGATCCGCGTTTGGAGGCGATCACGTCCAGCCGGGGATGAAAGATCAAGATCGGCGAAGCGCACTTCCTTAGTCTTCACATCTGCCATTGCAGGGGCAGCCGTGAGGAGCGTTGAAGCAGCAGCTAAAGACAACAATATAAGCTTGGGGGTAGCCATACATAATACCTTTTTTATGTTGGCCGCTGCGTTAGGCAGTCAGCCAAGAGGGAGAGGGTTGCAGGCGGACCAACATCCGAAGCTGGGGAGCATGAAGAGAGCCCGACCTGCGAAAACACAGATACCCCGACTGTGTTGCTCATGCATGACAGTTTCGATTAAGTGCGAAGACAATCGATTGTTCGACCAGCGTCGCCGCCAACGTACCAACTTGGTCGACCAACGACTAAATCGTCATTTCGTCGATGGAATCGGGGTTTAGATAAGTCCAGCAAGCGGGCTGGAGGGGTCAGCATACATGCGCCGCCCCATTCTGCCCGCCAGATAGGCCATGCGACCCGACTGAACCGCAAGCTTCATCGCGGTTGCCATAGCCACGGGATTCTTCGCCTCGGCAATCGCGGTGTTCATCAATACACCGTCACAGCCCAGCTCCATCGCGACAGCCGCATCGGACGCAGTGCCCACACCGGCGTCGACAAGAACGGGAACCTTGGCGCCCTCAACAATCAAACGGATGGTCACGCGGTTTTGAATACCCAACCCCGAACCAATGGGCGCGCCAAGCGGCATCACGGCAACGGCGCCTGCTTCTTCCAGTTGCTTGGCGGCGATGGGATCATCGACGCAATAGACCATTGGCAAGAAGCCTTCCTTGGCTAACACCTCGGTCGCCTTCAACGTTTCGCGCATGTCGGGGTAAAGCGTCTTGGCTTCGCCAAGCACCTCAAGCTTTACAAGGTCCCAGCCGCCGGCCTCGCGCGCCAGTCGCAATGTGCGGATCGCGTCATCGGCAGTGAAGCATCCGGCGGTGTTGGGAAGATAGGTGTATTTTTTCGGATCGATATAATCCGTCAGCATCGGCGCCTTGGGGTCTGACACGTTCACACGGCGAACGGCGACGGTGATGATCTCTGCACCCGAAGCAACAAGCGCGGCCGCGTTCTGTTCGAAATCCTTATATTTGCCGGTCCCGACAATCAGCCGCGAATGGAACGTGCGCCCAGCGACTGACCAGCTGTCAGCAGACGCATCATCCTGCCCGCCGCCGACGAAGTGGACGATCTCCAACCTGTCGCCATCCGCCAAGACCACATCTTCCAGCGTTGACCGCGACACGATCTCCAGATTGCGCTCGACCGCAACCTTTGCCGGATCAAGGCCGATATCGCGGACGAGATCGGCCACCGTGGCAAGGCTGCGAAAACGGCGCGCCTCACCATTGAGTGTCAGGGAGATAGAATCGGGGGAAAGGGAAGAGGTCATTTCATCTCGCTATTTTTCTTGAGAGGCATATAGTGCTTGGCAGACACGGTACGCAACCGCTGCTTTGACATTATCTGGGGGACGCACCTTGGCTGAGGGGCCAACAATCTTTGTTCTTAATGGACCAAATCTCAATTTGCTTGGCACAAGAGAGCCTGAAATTTACGGCACCGACACGCTTGACGATATCGCGGGCCGGCTGGACGACCGCGCGCGCGCGGCAGGGGCAGTCATCGATTTTCGGCAGTCAAACCATGAAGGTCATTTGATCGACTGGCTGCATGAGGCGCAGGCCGAGGGCGCAAAAGCGGTGTTGCTGAACGCTGCGGGTTTTACCCATACTTCAATCGCCATTCTGGACGCGATCAAGGCGATTACCGTCCCTGTATATGAAGTGCATTTATCCGACCCGCATCAACGGGAAGCTTTTCGGCATTTGAGCTATGTCAGCATGGGCGCAAAAGCGGTGTTTGCGGGACATGGCGCAAAGTCGTACGAACTGGCGCTGGACGTAGCGTTACAACTTTGACATTAGGCCTGCAAAATACATTCAGGGGCTCAAGGAGTTTTACATGGCGGCGAAGACAGGAACTACTGGCAGCATGCAGGTCGACACGGACCTCGTCCGCGAACTGGCGGCGATGCTGAACGACACTGGTCTCAGCGAAATCGAGGTTGAGGATGGCGAGCGCAAAATCCGCGTGTCCCGGACAATGACGGCAGTTGCCGCGCCCATGATGGCCGCGCCCGTCGCGGCACCAGCCGCTGCTCCTGCAGCAGCAACCGCGCCAAGCGGACCTGCGATCTCCGCCAACGCCATGAAGTCACCTATGGTCGGCACGGCCTATCTCACGCCCGAACCCGATGCGGCACCTTTTGTCAGCGTTGGCCAGCAAGTGAAGGCGGGCGACACCGTCCTGATCATCGAAGCGATGAAGGTCATGAACCCGATTGTCGCCGCCACGTCCGGCACCGTCACCGAAATCTACGTCGAGAGCGGCCAGCCGGTTGAATTCGACCAGCCATTGTTGGTGATTGCGTAAACATGGCCATTGAGAAAATCCTTATCGCCAACCGCGGCGAGATTGCGCTTCGCATCCACCGTGCCGCGCATGAAATGGGGATCAAGACGGTAGCCGTCCATTCGACCGCGGACGCAGACGCCATGCATGTGCGCCTCGCCGATGAAGCAATTTGCATCGGCCCGCCCTCTGCGACCGACAGCTATCTGAACATTCCGGCGATTATCTCGGCGGCTGAAATCAGCCATGCCGACGCGATCCACCCCGGCTATGGTTTCTTGTCCGAAAACGCGCAATTCGCCGAAATCGTCGAAAGCCATGACATCAAATGGATTGGCCCGAAGCCGGAGCATATCCGCACGATGGGCGACAAGGTCGAAGCCAAGCGCACCGCAGGCGCATTGGGCTTGCCGCTGGTGCCCGGCTCCGACGGCGCGATCGAGGATGTGGGCGAGGCCAAGGCGATTGCGCGCGAGATTGGCTATCCGGTCATCATCAAGGCGGCATCGGGCGGCGGCGGACGCGGCATGAAGGTTGTAAACAGCGAAGCAGAGCTTGAGACCCAGATGCAGCAAGCAGGGTCCGAAGCGAAAGCCGCCTTTGGCGACGCGACGGTCTATCTTGAAAAATATCTCGGCAACCCGCGCCACATTGAATTCCAGATTTTCGGTGATGGCAATGGTCATGCCGTGCATCTTGGCGAGCGCGACTGTTCATTACAGCGGCGCCACCAAAAGGTATTGGAAGAAGCGCCTTCACCCGTGCTTGCGACGGCCGAACGTGACCGCATGGGAACGATCTGCGCCAAGGCGATGGCCGATATGGGCTATCGCGGTGCGGGCACCATTGAGTTCCTGTGGGAAAATGGCGAATTCTATTTCATTGAAATGAACACCCGGTTGCAGGTGGAACATCCTGTCACGGAAATGATCACTGGCATCGATCTTGTGCGCGAACAAATCCGCGTTGCCGAAGGCAAGCCACTTTCGTTCAAGCAAGAAGATGTGACTTTCACTGGCCATGCAGTTGAATGCCGGATCAATGCCGAAGACCCGCGCACATTCATGCCGTCACCTGGCACTGTCACCTGGTATCACCCGCCCGGCGGTCTGTATGTCCGCGTCGATAGCGGCCTGTATCATGGCTACAAAGTCCCGCCATATTATGACAGCATGATCGCCAAGCTGATCGTTTATGGCCAAACGCGTGAAGGATGCCTGATGCGTTTGCGCCGTGCGCTGGGTGAATTTGTGATTGAGGGCATGAAGACCACCATCCCGCTGCACCAGCGCTTGTTGGAGGAACCCGATTTCCAGAACGGCAACTACACCATCAAATGGCTTGAAGAATGGTTGGCGAAGGACGCGGAATAATTCTTTCGCGCCGTGAGGTGGCGTTTGGGCTGGCTGCCCTGCCGCTTGTCGGCTGCGCGGCTGTTGGTCCTGACCCAGATGTGCAGTTCATTCCAGCCGGCAAAGCTGCGGCGTTAAAGCCGGATGACCCAAAACGGCTATTAGAGCTTGTCACGCTTGATCCCACGATCAAGCTCGACATGCGCTATGCCACGGCGAACAATTTTACCGGCCGTGTGTTGTATGACGAAGCGCGCGCCTTTTTGGCCGCCCCTGCTGCCTTGGCTGTAGCGCGGGCAAGCAAGGCAGCTTTGGCCGATGGTTTTGGCCTGACGATTTACGACGCCTATCGCCCTTGGCGCATTACCAAAAAACTGTGGGACGCAACGCCCGTCGGTCCGAAAAAGGAATATGTTGCCAACCCCAAACGCGGGTCAAAACATAATCGCGGCTGCGCGGTTGATTTGACCTTGCATGATTTGCAGACCGGCAAGCTCGTCGAAATGCCGACCGAGTTCGATGATTTTTCGGAAAAAGCCCACCGTAATTATATGGGCGCTTCTGCTGCGGCCATTGCCAACCGTGCGCGTTTGGCGCGTTATCTGGAGGCCGAGGGTTTTGTTGGTCTGTCCAACGAATGGTGGCATTTTGATTTCAACGGGTGGGAGCAGTTCCCGGTCATGGATATACCCTTTAACAAAATCACTTAACGAGGCTGTTCATCAAAACGCTTCCTTTCATGAACATGTATGAGCAGTTCAGCTTCGCTTCAGCAGAATCAGTGCAGATAGGTCCCAACGCAGAAGCATGGTGCCTCTGCCATGGGGACTTGCCATGAAAAAGTTTATCCTAATGACATTGGTTACCGCGACTGCGCTGTCACCGATCGCGGCTTATGCTGCCGACATCGCACCCGTCAGCGCGCAGAATATATTTGAAGACAATGCAGGCTTCCAGCGGGAAGACCGGCGTGCCGAGCGTCAAGCGGCGCGCGCCAACCGGACGCCTGAACAACGCGCCGAACGCCGCGCCGAACGGCAGCAAAACAGACCACAGCGCGCTCAGGCCGTTGAAGTCGCTGCCCCGCAAGCACAGGTGAACCGTGCAGAGCGTCAACGTGATGGCATGCGGGCAGAACGCCAGCAAGTTGAACGCCAGCAAAATGTGGTGCGGGTTGATCGCCAACGTGACGGCGTGCGCACTGAGCGCCAACAAAATGCAGTACGTGTCGAACGGCAACGTGACGGTGTACGGACCGAGCGCCGGGAAGCGAGCCAGGACGGCCGTTATTATGATCGCAACCGCGATGGTAATGTCGACCGCCGCTGGGACCGCAATCGCGACGGCAATCTGGACCGGAACTGGGACCGTAACCGTGATGGCAGGCTTGACCGTCGCCTGGACCGCAATGATGACGAACGCATTGATCGTCGCTACGACCAGAACCGTAATGGTCAGTTAGACCGCCGCGTCGACCGGAACAATGACAACCGGTTGGACCGTCAGCAGGCTGGCCGTTGGACCAACAATTGGCGCAACGACAATCGCTATAACTGGCGGAGCTATCGCGAGCAGAACAGAAACTATTACCGTCTTGGCCGCTATTACTCGCCATATCGTGACCGGAATTATAGCCGGATCTCCATCGGCTTCTCTTTGGGGTCAGGCTATTACGGATCGCGCTACTGGATCAACGACCCGTGGCAGTATCGCTTGCCAGCCGCTTATGGTCCCTATCGCTGGGTCCGTTATTATGACGACGTCCTTTTGGTAGACTTACGCAGCGGACGTGTCGTTGACGTCATTCGCGACTTCTTCTGGTAAGTTTCTAAATTTTAAAAGCCCGGACTAATCGTCCGGGCTTTTTTGCTTGTATCATTGGCCCAAGCTGACCAATCTCCCGCTCATAAACATAAAAGGGGGTTTTGATGTTACGCTATCTATTTCTTGCAGGCGCAGCTTTATCGATTGCCGCGTCAGCATCGGCCGCAACGCAGGCCATCATCGTCGGCAACCTCGTTCCTGACGCCGCGACAGGCGCCACAGGCCCAGCTGTAATCCTCGTAGAAGACGGGCGCATCAAAGAAATCGCCAAGGGCACAGCCAACCCGTTTCAAGCCGATACCGTTGTCGACCTTTCAACCAAGACCTTGGTCCCCGGCCTTATTGACCTCCATGTCCATCTAACTGGCGACCCCGGCGAAGATTTCCGCGACGAGGCGGTGAACCCCGACGAATGGGGCGTCGTTATGGGCGTGAAAAACGCGGCTTTAACCGTCAAGGCGGGCTTCACCACTGTGCGTGAGGCTGGCTCTGCGCAAAATACCGGCTTTGTCTTGCGCCGCGGCACGGCGGAAGGCCGAATCGTTGGACCACGGATCATCGCGGCCGGACCAGCGCTTTCGATCGTCGGCGGGCATGCCGATGTGACAGGTTTCCGAAATGACGTCCTGACCACGCTTGAGTCCGGCTATACCTGCACAGGTCCGACCGAATGCGCGGAGAAGGTGCGCAAATCCGCACGCGCTGGCGCGGACATCATCAAAATCACCGCAACTGGCGGCGTATTGTCGCAACAGGGTAGAGGGCTAGAAGCGCATTTCACCGATGAGGAAATGGTATCCATCGCCAACACCGCCCGCTCGCTTGGGTTAAAGGTTATGGCCCACGCCCATGGCGCGCGCGGTATTGAGGCAGCGGCAGCAGCAGGGATTGATTCCATCGAGCATGGGACATTTGTCGATGAAGCTGCCTTGAAAGTCATGAAAGCCAAGGGCACTGCCTTGGTTCCGACCCTGATGGCGTTAGAGGGCGTCCGCGCGCGGCTTGGCAAGGGCATTTACACACCAACGGTCGAAGTTAAGGCAAAGCAGGCCGTGGAAGCCGCTGGACGTCAGGTTCGGCGCGCGAAGGCGATGGGCGTGACTGTCGCCTTTGGCACGGACGCTGGCGTGTTTGAACATGGCAGCAATGCCGGTGAATTCGCCTTGTTGGTAAATGCTGGCATGACCCCTACCGAAGCACTGGCGAGCGCAACCACTATCGCCGCCAAAACGCTCGGGATGGAAAATGAAATCGGGCGGATTGCGGTTGGTTACTCCGCCGACTTGGTCGCAGTGAATGAAAATCCGCTCACCAACATTCGCACTCTCGAAAAGGCGGAATGGGTCATGGTAAGAGGACGCGTCGTTCCGTGATTCGGTGAAAATATGCAGCCAGATACGCCTATCAAAGAGTTTGATCCCAATAATGATCCCGCCAAGCTGGCGCGGATCGGGACTCATGTCACAAAGCGGTTGAACGCCAACCCGCTGGTGCAGCGGGTCGAGCATGAAGATGCGCAACTATATCTCTATCAAGGGTTCTTGAGCGCGAAAGACTGCAAGACACTGATCGCCAAGATTGATGCCGATGCCGTGCCGTCGACCTTGTACAAAGGTACCGAGCAGGAAGGCTTTCGCACCAGCTACAGTTGCCATCTTAACCGGTGGGACGCGTTCATCACCAAAGTCGAAACGCGGATGAGCGACGTTCTGGGCATAGACAATAATTTCGCGGAAACCATGCAGGGGCAACGCTATCAAGTCGGGCAGGAATTCAAGGCGCATCACGACTTTTTCCACCCCAGCCAAAGCTATTGGCTTCAGGAAGGTCCGGGTGGCGGGCAGCGCAGTTGGACTGCGATGATCTTTCTGAACGAGCCCGATGAAGGCGGCGCGACTGAATTCCCGCATCTTGGGCTTGGTATCAGACCGCAGGCCGGGATGATGCTCATATGGAACAATGTGAAACCGGACGGGACGCTGAACTACAAAACCTTGCACACCGGGACGCCAGTGGTTCGCGGGGTGAAGCATGTCGTTACCAAATGGTACCGGCAAAATGACTGGCTTGAGATCAACACGGCAAAGCCGTCATAAGGGGCATGACGCATCACCTGCGATGCGCCGTTTGTCGTCTGTCGAATATATCTTGAAGTTGCATTGGCCAAGGCGGACGCCAAGCACCAATCGTAACCTGCATCATGTCGATGTGTTTGAAAATAATTTCGGAGTGTCTCCCATGATTAAACGCCCATCTTTCCTTCTGCTTGGCTGCGCCGCCTTGCTTTCGCCATTCACCGCGCAGGCGCAGACGGTCGCGACAGAGACCGCCACAACCGAAAGCCAGCGATTGGCTGCATTGTTTGCTGCTGATGACGAGGCGAGCCTTAAGCGCAACCCGCTCAATGCGCTGTTTCGAGGCGATATGCGCTATGCTGACCGGTTTGGCGATTTCATCACCGACGCTTATTATGACAATGAACGCAACGCTGCCCAAGCCAATCTGGAAAGCCTGAAATCCATTAACCGCGACCGGCTGAACGCAACCGACAAGATCGCGTATGACGTGTTCAAACAGGCGCAGACCGATGCGTTGAAGGGCTATTCCAAAGAGATTATGGATTTGACCGTTGTCCGTCCGCTCAACCATTTCTTCGGCTATCACACATTCTACCCGACCTTTGCGAGCGGTCAGGGTGCAGCGCCATTCAAGACGGTTCAGGATTATGACAACAACCTGAAACGGCATAAGGAGTTTATCGTGCTGATGGATCGGTCAATCGACCGCTTCCGTCAGGGCATGGCTTCGGGCGTTTTCGAAACAAAGATGACGATCACCAACGTGGTGGATCAGCTGGATACGCAGCTCGCGCAAAAGACCGAGGAATCGCCTTATTATGGTCCGGTCCTGAAATTCCCTGAAGGTTTCAGCGATGCCGACAAGGCGCGTCTGACGTCCGAATATCGCGACATCATCGAAAACGGCCTCTACCCCGCCAATGCCCGTCTGCGCGATTTCCTGCGTGACAGCTATTTGCCATTGGCGCGCGAGCAAGTTGGCCTTTCGGCGATGAAGGGCGGCGAAGGCCTGTATCAATATCTGATCGAGCAAACGACAACTTTGCCGTTGAAGGCCGATGACATCCATACTCTCGGCCTGTCCGAAGTTGCGCGGATTAAATCGGGCATGGAAGAGGTCCGCAAGGAAGTCGGGTTCAAAGGCACTTTGCCCGAGTTCTTCGAGCATTTGCGAACTGACCCCAAGTTCAAGCTCAATAGCCGTGAGGCCTTGACGCAGGGCTATTACGATATCGGCAAAATCGTTGACTCGAAGATTTCGACGCAGTTCAAATATCTTCCTAAAGCGCCGCTTGAGATCAAGCCTTATGAAGAATTCCGCGAGAAGTATGAAGCTGGCGGCAGCTATCAGCAAGGCACGCCCGACGGTTCGCGCCCAGGCACATTTTATTTCAACGCTTACGATCTGCCAAGCCGCACGACCTCCGGCATGACGACGCTATATTTACACGAAGGCGCGCCGGGGCACCATTTCCAGATCAGCATCGCGCAGGAAAATGAGAAATTGCCTGCCTTCATGCGCTTTGGTGGCAACACCGCTTATGTCGAAGGCTGGGCGCTGTATTCCGAAACCCTGGGCTATGAAATGGGGCTGTTCAAGGACCCGTATCAACGCTTTGGAACGCTGTCGGACGAAATGCTCCGCGCCATGCGCCTTGTCGTAGACACAGGCATCCACAGCAAGGGCTGGACCCGCGAACAGGCCATCGAATATATGCTCGCGAACAGCGACATGGGCCGCACCGATGCAACCGCAGAGGTTGAGCGTTACATCGCCATTCCGTCGCAAGCGTTGGCATATAAAATCGGCGCGCTCACCATCATGCGGCTGAAAGACAAGGCGAAGAAGGAACTGGGCAAGAAGTTCGACGTACGCGAATTTCACAATCAGGTTCTGAACACGGGCGCGTTGCCGCTCACCGTGCTTGAGAAAAAGATCGACGACTGGATTGCAACGTCGAAGTAAAGACTTACGCTTCCCGGCGAGAATGCTTGCCGGGAAGTGAACTACTTGCTTGGTTCAACGCGTTGAGATAGCTCCCACGTCAGGGGGAATTATTCATGCCAAGTTTTGCTGCCAGCCTTGCTGGCTTTGTCCTGCGTACCACTGGTTATTATCGCCGGATGTTTACAGGCGGGCCGCAATTTCAGAAGAATATTGCGAAGGTCCGTGCCGCGCCTTTGCCTTCGCCCAAAGCGCATGCTGACCTCGACATCCGGCAAAGCGAATTCAAGGGTCGCCCCGTCTGGCATCTCGCGCCAAAGGGCCGCGCGCCGACGGCGCATGTCCTGTTCTGGCATGGCGGCGGATATGTCTATCCGGCCACCGATATCCACTGGAAATTTCTGTCGCATATGGCGTCGCAACATGGCTGGTCGGTGACCGCGCCGCTCTATCCACTCGCGCCGGAAAATACGGCGGAACATACAACCGCCTGGGCGATGGATTATTATGCGGCCTATCAGACCGAGATGGGCGGAAAACCGTTCGTCATGGGCGGCGACTCTGCAGGCGGTGGATTGACTGCAGCACTGGCGCAAATGGCGCGCGATTCAGGGCACGCTTTGCCATCCGGCCTGTTGCTCATTTGCCCATGGTTGAACCTTGACCCAGCGCATCCCGACCAATTGACGACGGAGCCACGCGACGGAATCCTGACCCTTAGCGGCATCGCGGAAGGCGGCACGCTCTACGCTGGTGACTTGGCGCAGAACGATCCAAGATGCAGCCCGATCTTCGGTAATTGGGATAATTTGCCGCCGATACTGGCCTTTGCAGGCGGCGATGACATATTGGTCACAGACTCGCGCGCGCTAAAATCCAAGCTGCCTTCGGTAGAGCTCGTCGAGCTAGCAGGCATGATGCACGACTGGCCAATTTTCAGCTTCGCTGAGTCGCGCAAGGCGCAAGCAAAAATGGCTGGCTTTGTTACACCAGCGGTGACGTAGCGCATTTGCGCGCGGCAAGATGGCGCGCTATGTTCTCCCCATGAAAGGTGACGCATCATGCCAGCGGTAAAAGCTGCCAACCCGCGTGAGGTTTTTGCCGCTGATGATTGGCGCGCGATCACTACGCTGTCGCGTTGGCGCGGCATCTGGCTCGTGCTGCATGGCTGGGTGGTCGTTGCGCTCGCGGCCTTGGGCGGCGCGGCGGCCTGGGACTTTCACTGGTTCGCCGGGTTATTGGTCACGCCTTTGGTGCTGGCGATTTTGGGCGGGCGGCAATTGGGGCTTTCGATCCTGATGCATGATGGCGCGCATGGCCTGCTGCACCCTGACCGCAAGACCAACAATTGGCTTGGCCAATGGCCGACAGGCGCGGCAACAGGAAGCGACCTGCAGGCCTATCGCGCCTATCATCTGACACACCATAAATTCACGCAGCAGCCCGAAGACCCCGACTTGTCCTTGTCCGCGCCCTTCCCAACCAGCCGCGACAGCCTGCGCCGCAAATTCATCCGCGATCTCACTGGCCAGACATTTTACAAGCAACGCCGCGCGCAATTCGCAGTCGCCCTACGTGGCGCAAAAGCCATGCTGAACCGCGAAGACAGCGACGGCAAGGCTGACACAAACGCTGGCCGCGCGCTCAATATGCAAAGCCGCACGGGCATCGATGCACCCGTCGCCAATGTCGACGGCGCCAAGACCACCGCGCGCACCGTAGGCCGCTTCATCCTCGTTCAAGCGATATTACTGGCGTTATCTTTGGCCGTCTGGGGTTGGACGCCGTTCCTCCTCTGGCTGGCGGCGCTCGCCACAACATTTCAGTTATTCCTGCGCATCCGCAACATTGCTGAACATGCGTGCACCCCGACGGGCAGCGGCGACCCGTTCACGCATGCACGCACGACTTATGCTGGCCTGATCGCCCGCGCGACCGTCGCGCCTTATTGGGTGAATTATCACAGCGAGCATCATTTGTTCATGGGCGTACCCTGCTACAATTTAGCCGCGACCCACCGCCTGCTTGGCACAGGTGGCTATTATCCAAGGATGACAGTCTCGCCCAATTACCGCGATGTTTTAGCGCAAGCGGCGGGTGAACTCACAACCAGCCGGAGCGCTTAAACCGCACGAATAACGTGATGCAGATTGCCGCCATCATGCCGACAATCAGGAAATAGCCATATTCCCAATCCAGTTCAGGCATATGTTCGAAGTTCATGCCGTAGATGCCGGCAATCGCGGTCGGCACCGCAAGGATCGCCGCCCATGCCGCCAATTGCCGCGTGATTGCGCCTTGGCGTTGCTGCTCCAACAATCCGCTCGTTTCGATGACTGATGTCAACGTATCGCGCAGCCCTTCAACCCGGTAGACCAAGCGGCGGATATGATCGAGCAGGTCGCGCATATAGGGATAGATGTTCGCATCGACCTGCGGCAGTTCCAAATTGATAAAGCGGCTGATGAGGTCTTCGGTCGGTCCGAGGATGCGTTGCAGACGGAACAGTTCGCGGCGCAGCATGAAAATGCGGCTGGTTTCGGTCGAACGCAGGAAGTTGTCGATGGCGCGCTCCTCCATCACCAGCACCTTTTCCTCCATCACATCGACCAAGTCGCTATACCCATCGACGATGAAGTCCAAGATGGCGTGCAGGACATAATCCGGGCCCTGTTTTAACAACCAGGGCGTCGCTTCCAACTGTTCACGGACGGGACTATGCGAGCGTTCCGAACCATGGCGCACGGTGATGATAAACTGCCGCCCCATGAAAATTGCGGTGTTGCCGTAAACAATTTTGTCGCCCACCAATTGCGGTGTCCGGATCACCAAGAACAGATGGTCGCCATAAACTTCGACCTTTGGCAAATGCTTGGGATCAAGCGCATCTTCAACTGCAAGCGGATGAAGCCCAAAATGGTCCTGCACGCGTTTCAGCGCGCCATCATCGGGTTCGTGTAATCCGATCCAGATAAAATCATTGGGGCGCGTGATGTGCGGTATCGGCTTGGTTAGGTCGATTTCCTGAACAACCTTGCCATCATGATACAGACGCGCCGCAATGGTCGTCATGCAAGCGCCTCGGCAATTAACTCACGGCTGTTGGACACGCCGTATAAGGCAATAAAGCTGCCCATGCGCGGACCGGCGCTTGAGCCCAAAAGCGTTTCATACAATGCCTTGAACCAGTCACGCAGATTTTCAAAACCGCCCTCTTTCCCGATTTCATAAACGATATTTTGAATGTCCTCCGCGGTGGCATCCGCAGGCAGTTCGGCAAGCCGGGCATCAAGCTTCTGCAACGCTGCAATCTCGACGCCTTCGGGCTTGCGCTTGTGCAAAGTGGGCGCAACGAAATCGCGGTTATAGGCCAAGGCAATCGGGATCAGTTCGGCCAGTTCCGGCGCGTTTTCGGGCGAGACATTTTCGGCGTAATTGCCAAGATAGGCCCAGACCTGCTCCTCGGTCGCGCCTGCCCCCATCACGCCGACAAGGTTCAGCAACAGGCCAAACGTCACCGGCGGCTGGCCGACTGGCACTTGGCCATTGTGGACATGGTGCACAGGGTTGCCCAGCCGCTTTTCAATGGGTTGTTCATGCCATTGCGCGCGGAACTGGAAATATTCGTCCACCGCCTTGGGCACCACGCCAAGGTGCAGTTGCTTTGCGCTTTTGGGTTCGCGGAACGCATAAAAGGCAACGCTGTTTTCGGTGCCGTATTTCAGCCAGTCTTCCAGCGCCAAGCCGTTGCCCTTGGACTTCGAAATCTTCTCGCCCTTTTCATCAAGGAACATTTCGTAGATCAGGCTTTCGGGCGGACGGCCGCCAAGCACGCGTGCGATCTTGCCCGATTGCACGCCGCTGTCGGTCAGGTCCTTGCCATACATTTCATAATCGACGCCCAATGCGACCCAGCGCATCGCCCAGTCGACCTTCCATTGCAGCTTTGACTTGCCGCCCAAAACCGACTGCGTGATCATGTCGCCATTGTCATCAAAACGGATCAGCCCTGCTTCGGCATCGACCACTTCAACCGGCACCTGAAGCACAACGCCTGTCTTCTCGCTGATCGGCAGTATCGGCGAATAGGTGGCAGCGCGTTCCTTGCGCAAGGTCGGCAGCATGATGTCCATTATGCCTTGGTAGTTGCGCAGCACATTTTTCAACGCATCGTCAAACGCGCCGCTTTCATATTGCGACGAGGACGAGACGAATTCATATTCAAAGCCGAACTGGTCCAGAAAATCGCGCAGCATCGCGTTGTTGTGCGCGGCAAAGCTTTCAAACTTTTCGAACGGATCAGGGATGCGCGACAAGGGCTTGCCCAAATGCTCGGTCAGCATCGCCTGGTTCGGCACATTGTCCGGAACCTTGCGCAGGCCGTCCATATCATCCGAAAATTCGATCAGGCGCGTCGGTGCATCGGACAAGGTCCGGAATGCGTTGCGGACCATCGTCGTGCGCAACACTTCGTTGAAGGTGCCGATATGCGGCAAGCCCGAAGGGCCATAGCCACATTCGAAAATGATCGCCTGACCATCGGCTTTGCCATTGGGATAGCGTTTCAACAAACGCCGCGCCTCTTCATAAGGCCAGGCTTTCGATGCCAATGCTATGTCGCGAAGGTCAGTCACGTGTTGCTCTTTCGTTCCAAATACGCCTATCAGGGCTAATGGAAACTCCCCTAGCCTTTCCTGCGCTCCATGCAAGCCATGCCGGTATTTGGATGGGCACCAGCGGCGGCCAAGTGCAAACCATAAGCAAGGGCGAAGCGGCTGGCCGCGCGGCGGAAACGCCAATGGTCATGCTGAATGCGCCTTTGGTGGCGCAACGGCTTGGCTATCCCGATCTGTCGGGGCTGGACCTCCTTGAACTTTACGCCTTTGTCTACCCGGCGCGCTTTGCCGTGCCAACGCCGAAGGGCTTGGCAAAGGCGTTGGACTTGCCAGCGCCTGCGACGGATCAAGAGGTTCCGCAATTCCTGATTGTCGCGGCGCGTAAGCTGCTCTCGGTGCTTGTTGACCCAACGTGGGTCGAACGCGAAGGCGCCTGGGATTCGGCACAAGCCCTGATGCGGCTGCGCTGGCCATGGGCCAATCTGGTGTTGGCGCAGCTTAAAAAACCGGAACGACCCGAACGCTGGCTGTTCAGCCGCTTGCCCGAATGGGAGGAAGCCCCGCCGCGTACCCCGCCGCGCGTCGTAACGCTTCAGGCCGATGCCGTGCAGCAAAGGCTGGCGTCGCTTGTCGGCGGGTCGGCGGAAACGCGGCAAGGACAGCGCGATTTTGCGCAAGCAGCGGCAGAAATCTTCGCGCCACGCACCCGCAAGGGCGAACCGCATATGTTGCTGGCGGAGGCTGGCACGGGCATTGGCAAGACGTTGGGCTATCTCGCGCCTGCAAGCCTTTGGGCGACCGCCGCCGATGGTACGGTGTGGATTTCAACCTTCACCAAGGCGCTGCAACGGCAATTGGTGCGTGAGGCAAAGCGGATTTACCCCGACCACGAGACGTTCAAGTCCAAGGTTGTCGTGCGCAAGGGCCGCGAAAATTATCTGTGCCTGCTGAATTTGGAGGACGCGTTGCAAGGCGGCTTTGCCGGGCGCGCGGCAATCCTTGCGCATCTGGTCGCGCGCTGGGCGGCCTATTCGCATGATGGCGATATGATCGGCGGCGATTTACCCGGATGGCTGCCGACCTTGTTCCGGCGCAATGGCTCGACCGCTTTGACCGACCGGCGCGGCGAATGCATCTATGCCGGATGCCCGCATTATAAAAAATGCTTCATTGAACGCGCGGCCCGTTCGTCGGTTCAGGCCGAGATCGTCATTGCCAATCACGCGTTGATGATGGTCAACGCCGCGCGCGGGCGCGATGAACAAAACCGCCCGAGCCGGATCATCTTTGACGAAGGCCATCATCTGTTTGATGCTGCCGATTCGATGTTTGCCGCCGCGCTGACGGGGCAGGAAACGATTGAGCTGCGCCGCTGGGTCATTGGCCCCGAAGGCAAAGCGCGCGGGCGGCGGCGCGGACTTTCGGCGCGGCTTGCCGATGTCGCGTCCTATGACGAAGAGGGCGGCATTGCCATTGAGATGGCCCGCGTGGCGGCCGAGGCTTTGCCAGGCGAAGGTTGGCTCGCGCGTTTGGCCGAGGGCACGCCGTCAGGACCAATCGAGCGTTTGCTCGCCGCAATCCGGACGATGGTGTTTGCCCGCGACGAAACCAACGCGACCGAAAGCGGCTATGGTCTGGAAACCGAGCTTGCCGACCCTGATGCCAGAGTCATCGATGCCGCGGCAGATGCAGCCATCGCGCTGGAGGCTCTGGCAAGGCCACTTACGGTGCTTGGGCAGCGTTTGGAGGCAATGATAGCGGACCCACCCGATTGGCTCGACGGCAGCGCCCGCGCGCGCGTTGAGGGGGCAACCGCAAGCTTGAGCTGGCGCATCGACACTGTCCGCGCATGGATATCCATGTTGGCGCGCGCCGTTGGCCCGGTTGATCCCGAATATGTCGACTGGCTCGCCATCGACCGCTTCGAAGGCCGCGAAATGGATATTGGCATGCACCGGCGTTGGTTGGACCCAATGAAGCCAGTCGCCGAAATCGTTCTAAAACCCAGCCATGGCGTGCTCGCGACTTCTGCGACCTTACGCAGCGGCGGTGACTGGAAAAATGCCGAAGCGCGGACGGGCGCATTCCATCTGGATAAGCCAGCCACGCATTTTTCGGCGATCAGTCCATTCGACTATACCGCGCAGGCCGAGGTGTTGATTGTCACCGATATCAAAAAGGGCGACCCTGCCGCTTTGGCCGGGGCCTATGCGGCGCTGATTTCGGCATCGGGCGGCGGCGTCCTTGGGCTGTTCACGGCGATCCGGCGATTGCGTTCAACTTACGCACGGATCGCTGATCGCTTGGCGCGTGACGGCTTGCCGCTTTATGCGCAGCATGTCGATCCAATCGATACCGGCACACTCGTCGACATCTTCCGCGATGACCCGCACGCAAGTTTGCTTGGCACCGACGCACTACGCGACGGCGTGGATGTTCCCGGCCATTCGCTGCGGCTGGTGGTGATGGAGCAAATTCCATGGCCCCGCCCCGACATCTTGCACCGCGCGCGGCGTTTGAAGCATGGCGGCATGGAATATGACGACCGCATGATCCGTGCAAAAATGGCGCAGGCTTTCGGACGCCTCATCCGCAGTGCAGGCGACAAGGGGCATTTTGTTCTGCTGTCGTCCGCCGTGCCAAGCCGGCTTTTGTCCGCATTTCCCCCCGGCACCCCCATTCGCCGCGTAACACTTGAAGAAGCGGTCAAATCAGTCAAATCAGGTCTTTCGTCTGGCACAAATTTACGGCAGGAGGCTGGCCAACATCTGGAAGAGAGCAACCCGATTTGACCTTCACCCTCACTTTGTTCCGTCACGCCAAGTCGAGCTGGGATGACTCTGTCCCGCGCGATTTCGACCGCCCGCTCAACAAGCGCGGCGAAAAGGCGGCGGTTACCATGGGCATTTGGGTCAAGCGCAATGGCCTGATCTTCGACCATGTGGTCGCAAGCCCCGCCGTGCGCGTGATCGAAACGATTGACCAGTTCGTGAAGGGCACTGGCGAGCGGATCGAGCCCAATTGGGACCGCCGCATTTATCTGGCCTCGTCTGCCACGTTGATGGACGTGCTGCGCGACCAAGATGACGAACATAAAAACGTGCTCATGGTCGGGCATAATCCGGGTCTTGAAGATCTTGTCTTCGACATTTGCCCCGATGATGGCAGTTCGCCCTTGCGCGATTTGGTGTGGGAGAAATATCCAACCGCTGCGATTGCCCGGATGGAATTGAACATCACCCGTTGGGCCGATGTCGATCGCAAATGCGGGCAACTCACGCACTTTATCCGACCGCGCGACCTCGACCCCGACCTTGGACCTGAGGACGAATGACACCCATTATTTGGCGCAAAGCTGTCGCCGATGACGCAGAAGCGCTTAGCTATCTTGGTGCGGCGACGTTCATGGCGACATTTGCCTTTGACCATCCCGGACAGCCGTTGATTGAACATCTGCGTGAACAGCACAGCGCCGCATATTATGCCGATGCGTTGGGGCGACCCGGTGTCGATCTCCTGATTGGCGAAACCCCGCTTGGCGCGCCCGTAGGATATGCCATGGTCACGCCCCCATCGCATCCGGATTTGCAGAAAGATGGCGATATTGAACTAAAGCGGATTTACTTGCTTGGGCCATGGCAAGGTGGCGGCAACGGCAAAGACCTGATCAATCGGGTTATCGAATTGGCGAAGGAACGCGGCGCAAAACGCTTATTGCTCGCCGTTTATGAAAACAATGACCGCGCGGTCGCCTTTTATCAGCGCGCCGGGTTCGTCGCCGTCGGCGAAACCGTGTTCATGGTCGGCCAAGTTCCGTTCCGCGACATGGTCTACGCGCGGGCTATGGATTAATCAGGCCGCAGCCAAAGCTGCAGCCAGCCTGTCCCGCACGGCTCTGAGGCCACTTAAGTCCACTGCAGGTGCTGATTGCGCAATCGCGCTGACCGCCCCGGCCTTAGTTTCGCCGCCAGTTAAAAACTTACGCGCGCCTTTTACGGTGTAGCCTTCGCTATACAGCAAGCGGTGGATGGTATGCAGCAACGCAACATCTTCCGGGCGATACAGCCGCCTGCCACCAGCACGGGTGAGCGGCTTCAGCATCGGAAACTGCTCTTCCCAATAGCGCAATATGTGCGTGCGAACGCCCAACGCTTCCGCCATTTCACCAATAGTACGGAAGGCGTCAGCCGATTTTTCGCGCATATATGTTATTTTACCCTTTGTCGCATGCCTTGGCTGGCACGGAAAGTAAGTACCCTGCGCGGCGTGATTGGCACTTCCACACCGGTTTTAGGGTTGCGCCCAACGCGCTCTCCCTTGTCCCGAAGAACAAAGGTACCAAAACCAGATATTTTGACATTGTCACCGTCTAGTAATGCGACGGTCATATGATCAAGTATTGATTCGATCATCGCTGCGGCATCCGCACGCGACAACCCTATTTGACGGTTAAGCATCTCGGCCAGATCGGCACGAGTTAATGTTCCTGTATCAGCCATATTCGTCTCCGGACCTCGACATCAGATGGTATGATGATAATATACAACAGAAATACGGATTGTAAAACAGCGATAGCAGAAAAATGTCACATTCTTACAATTGAAGCGCCCCAAGTGAACCCGCCGCCCATGGCCTCAAGAACGACGATGTCGCCTTTTTTAATCCGGCCATCCCGCACAGCAACATCCAACGCCAGCGGCACGGACGCCGCCGAAGTGTTCGCGTGCTGATCCACTGTCAGGACGACTTTGCTCGGATCAAGCGCCAGTTTCTTTGCCGTCGCCTCGATAATGCGTGCGTTTGCCTGATGCGGCACGACCCAGTCGACATCGGCTGGCGTGAGTTCTGTCGCGGCCAGCACTTCGTGTAGCACGGCGGTAAGATTGGTGACGGCGTGGCGGAAGACTTCCCGGCCCTTCATCCGCAATTTGCCGACGGTCCCGGTTGTGGAAGGGCCACCATCTACATATAATAATTCATTATGTTGGCCATCGGCATGCAATTTGGTCGCCAGCGCGCCGCGAATGCCGACTTCACCTGACAACACAACCGCACCCGCGCCATCGCCGAACAGCACGCAGGTCGTGCGGTCGTCCCAGTCAAGGATGCGGCTGAATGTTTCCGCGCCGATGACAAGGGCGTTGGTCGCTGACCCTGCGCGAATCATGCTTTCTGCAACGGAAAAAGCGTACAGAAAGCCGGAGCACACCGCCGCAACATCAAAGGCGACACCGCCATTGCAACCAAGCGCATGCTGCACCAGCGTGGCAGAGGCCGGGAACGTCTGGTCAGGCGTTGCAGTCGCTAAGATGATAAGGTCAATGTCGTTCGCCGTCATGCCTGCGGCGTCGAGCGCTTTACGCGACGCCTCTGTAGCGAGGCTGGATGTTGTTTCATCCGGCTCGGCAATATGGCGGAATTTTATCCCCGTCCGCTCGGTAATCCATTCATCCGTCGTATCAACTCTGGCGGCAAGCTCCGCGTTTGACACACGATTGCGGGGAAGTGCCGACCCGGTGCCTTTGATGACGGCACGAAGAGCAACTTCGGTCATTCGGCCTGTACCCGCGCAAGATCTTGCGTAATGCGGGCCGTAATATCCTCTTCTACCAGACGCGCGGCAACTTCGACCGCATTGGCTACGCCCTTGATGTTCGCGCTGCCATGGCTTTTCACGACAACCCCGTTCAGACCCATGAACACCGCGCCATTATGGTTGTTGGGATCGAGATGGTGCCGAAGCAATTCGGTCGCTGGCCGCGACACGAGAAATCCGAATTTCGAACGGATAGAGCTGGTGAAAGCCCGGCGCAAAAGGTCAGTGACAAAACGCGCAGTACCTTCGATCGATTTCAGCGCAATGTTACCAGTAAAGCCATCGCATACCACTACGTCGCATTCGCCGCGGTTAATCTTGTCGGCTTCAACAAAGCCTTGGAAATCCATGTGCAGGCCAGTGGCGTCGCGCAAATGCTGCGCCGCATCGCGAAGCTGCTCAGTGCCCTTCATTTCCTCGGTACCGATATTCAAGAGCCGAACGCGCGGACGATCAAAGCCAAAGATGATGCGCGAATAAGCCGCGCCCATGACAGCGAATTGGACGAGGTTTTTGGCTTCACATTCTGTGTTCGCGCCCAGATCAAGCATCACCACATCAGTGTCTTCAAGCGTGGGCAAAAGAGCGGACAGCGCTGGCCGGTCAATGCCGGGCATGGTGCGCAATGCAAGCTTTGCGGTTGCCATTAGCGCGCCAGTATTGCCTGCGCTAACAGCGGCGCTGGCATCGCCGGTTTTAACAGCGTTAATCGCCATGCCCATGGAGCTGGTTTTTGCCTTGCGCAAAGCCGCGCTGACCTTGTCATCAGCAGTGACCACGACATCGCTATGCAGGATCTCGGAGGCGGCGCGCAGATTGGGGTGCTTGTCGAGCGCAGATTTAATCTGCGTTTCATCGCCGACCAAAAGGAATTGGAAGCTTTCATGCCGGTGACGTGCCAAAGCCGCACCTGCAATCATGACAGGAACGCCTTCATCGCCGCCCATCGCGTCAATGGCGATACGCGGTTTCATCGACACCAGCTATTCTCCTTAAAAAGGATTAGGCGACTGCCACCACTTCGCGACCATTATAATGACCACAGCTGTCGCACAGATGATGTGGACGCTTCAGTTCACCACAGTTGCTGCATTCTTGGTACGCAGCAACCTTAAGCGAATCATGGCTACGACGCATGCCGCGCTTCGAAGGAGATGTTTTTCTTTTGGGGACAGCCATTTCGGCACCTGTTCCATTTCAAAATCAATAAGTTCTGGGCCATGCTAGGCGAAAGAGGTGGTCGTGGCAAGCAATCGCCAGAATCGGCCTCAGTCATCCGCACATGTCTGTGTGAGCGGCGCGCTATACTTGTTTTTCGGTGCTTTGCAAGCCGAGAGATAGCAGTTAGGGCGAGGACCACGAACAGGGAGAGAATATATGTTGAGTTTACCCGTAACCCTTACCATCGCCGCAGGTGCCGCTTTGGTGAATATCTGGCTGATGATCCGTTGCGGCCAGGCACGCACAAAGGAAAGCGTATCAATCGGCGATGGCGGCAATGAATTTGTCATCCGCCGGATGCGCGCGCACGCAAACTTCGTTGAAAGCGCCCCTTTCATCCTGGTGCTGATCGCAGCGCTTGAAGCAACCGGCGGGACCAACAACTGGCTATGGGGTCTTGGCATCGTATACATTGTTGGAAGGCTTGCGCATGGCCTTGGCATGGATGGCGGATCGCTTGGCAAGGGCCGTATGGTTGGCACGCTCACCACGATGATTACCTTGCTCGGTCTTGCCGGCTGGGCGTTGTGGAAAGTCTACGCAGAGGTTCTTTAACGCAACCCGTCCTAACGGGCGGCAAGCACATCGTCGGCCACAAAGGCGTTGTGCCGCCGCTCATAACCGAACTGGCTGGTTGGACCATGGCCGGGGATGAAAGTCACATCATCCCCCAATGGCCACAGCTTCGTCGTGATGGCGTTGATCAAATCTGCGTGATTTCCACGTGGAAAATCAGTGCGGCCAATTGAACCTTGGAACAGGACGTCGCCGACGATTGCCAAGCGGCTTGGTGCGTGATGGAAAATGACATGACCCGGCGTATGGCCGGGGCAATGGATGACGTCGAGCGTCAGATTGCCAACGGTGACGGTATCGCCATCGACCAGCCAGCGGTCGGGTTCAAAGCTATGCGCCTCCATCCCCCAACGCGCGCCGTCATCATCAAGCTTCTCGATCCAGAAACGGTCGTCCTCGTGCGGGCCTTCAATCTTCAGACCCAGTTCCTGCGCCAACATGCCAGCCTGCCCGCAATGGTCGAGATGACCATGCGTCACCAATAATTTTTCAAGCTCGACCCCCGTTTGCGCCACAGCAGCTTTCAACTTGTCGAGATCGCCGCCCGGGTCCACCAATGCGCCCTTGTTGGTCTCGGTGCACCAGAACAACGTGCAATTCTGCTGCAACGGGGTGACGGGAATGATCGCGGCCTTTAGCGGCGGCGCCTTGGCGGGCGTAGATGTGACGTTAGACATGAATATTCATGTGCCGCACTCAAGGGGCCGAGGCAAGCCTTCAGAGCCTACGCCCCGCCCATACGACCCTGCCAACGACCGTGACGGTCGCGCCATCGACATCTGGCCAACCGGGATAGGCCGGATTGTCCGACAACACTGACAGGCGCCCGCGAGGCCCGCCCGCAAGCCGCTTAACCATCAACACATCGTCCAGTCGAATGACATGAATGCCGTCGCGCAACGTGCCAGCCGCCGCGCGATTATCGACCATGATGTCATCTCCATGATTTAGCGTAGGCGACATGGAATCGCCCTCAACCTGAATCAGCGAGAGCTTTGACGGGTCGAGACCCTGTTTGCGCAACCATTTTTCATCAAAGCCAATCTTGCCCGCAAGCGTCTCGCGACCTGGAATCGCGCCGGGACCAGCAGACGCACCAACGGCAAGCTTTGGGATCAGGCGAATACCAGATTTAGTCCCGCTCGCCTCTGGCCCACCAAGCAAGCTTTCGGTCACGCCAAAATAGCGGGCCAAAATGCCACGCTCTGTCTCTGGCAGTTTTTTAGGCGATCCGCGCTTGATAAACTGTTGAATATAAGTGGGATTACGTCCGACCAGTTTCGACAGCCCAGCAAAATCATCCCCATTCTCGGCGATCAGGCGCTCCAAAGCAGCCCTTGGCTCTTCCTCCATCATGTTCCCTCCGCTTCGGTTGGAAATTTCCTAGACATGTAGGATTTATCCTACCACTTTTGTTCTATATTTGTTCTTACCGATTCGGGCAAGCCAATCCGGGTCGATCATGGAGAAGACAGCATGCACATCACACGCCTTATTGAACGGTTTCTAAGGGATCAGAACCTTCCGCCGACGAAATTTGGCCGTTTGGCGGCGGGTGACCCGCGGCTTGTCCTGGACATCCGCATGGGGCGGGAAATCCGGCCCGAAATGGAGACAAAATTGCGACATTTCATGGCAACCTATGGCGCGCTGGCAAAGACTCAAGATGGCGAGCGGGTATGAACGCGCGCACAAAAACGGGCGCTCTCATAAATGCCTTGCGCGCATTGTTCCCGGCTGCCGACATGAGCATCATTCACGAGCGGCCATGGTATAGCCTGACATTTTGCGGCACACAGATATGCCTGTCTGTCGATGTCGCTGAGGCAAAAATAGGGGACGAAATCGCGGACCTATCACACAGACTGTCAGAACATGAGTTTGTCTTGCCCGGCCAAATCGTTGCCGACATTGCAATAACACGGGCATTTATAGCTGACGCCGGCCATTGCTTAATCATCGACGCACTATTGCTCGATGCCTAACGGGCGGTTGCGGTCATGCGGTGCAGGGTGGCAAGTGCGGCAGCAAGCGCGGAGTCTGCATCATCATCTCTCACCGCTGCGGATGCTACGAGTTCCAGAACGGGACGCCTGCCCTCGATAGGCACAACATCGTGCGTATGATGCACAACGTCTTCATTGGTGCTTTCGTCGGCGGGTTGAGCAATATCGCGAACCGGCCCGGACTCAAGGAGCGCACGCTTTTGAAGCCGGACGGCCACCGCCGTCTCCAACTGCGCCACCATAAAAGCAGTGCTTGGCTCGGGCGCCGAAATCGCAGCCAGCCCATCCAACGGAATATCCGCCAAAGGCGTGTTTGGTTCGGCAATTTCCGCCGGGGTATTTACTTCAACAACCGGCTGTTCGGTTGACGTCGCCACTATGGTTGGCGGTGGTTGAACGAAGCCCAAATCCGGCAAATCCTGTGACGCTATCAAAGGACGACGGCTGGGTTCATCGGCAGGAACATTGACCGACCGAAATCTGGATAAATCCGATAGAGAGCGAATGTCATCATTTTCTGCACGCCAAGGCATTTTGGTAGATAAATATTGGAGAATTTCGGCACGATAATGCCCGAGGCTTTTAGCAGCCGCTTCACGCCGTTGCGGCAAGGCAAAATCGCCAGCATCGTGGCGCAGCAGAACTACGGTCAAACCGCCAAGCGTGGCCGCGCCCATCGCATAAGCGATCAGCGCGCGGGCGAGGTCGCCCAGGGGCGCACCGGCAGCAGGCACAAGTTCTGAAACCCCGGTTGGACCAATCAGCCCTTCCAACACACCAACCGGGACGAACATCATCGCCGTCGCGACGGCTGCTCCGCCGGTGATGGCAATTGTCATCGCGCGCGTTGGATTTTGGGGTGCAATTTGACGCATCTTCAGTCCTGTTTTCTGCCGTGCCTTTGCCCGGCGTTAAAGCCTTGATTCCGCTGTAACAAAAAATGGTAAACAGGATCGTAACGATAAATATTGGCTTGCCAGCTACGTTCTGCCGCCACAAAATTCGCCGCGCAGGTCCGCATGGCGTCCCATCGATCGCGGTTGTGCAACAGTTTATCCAGCGAGGCAGCCAGCGCCGCCGGATTATCCGCCGGGAACAAAGTGCCTGTGTCGCCATCGCGGATAAGCTCCTGATGCCCGCCCACATCGGATGCCGCGACCAACCGTCCTTGCGCCATCGCCTCCAACGGTTTTAGCGGTGTGACCAACTCAGTCAGCCGCATGCGTTTGCGCGGATAGGCAAGGATATCGACGAGGCCATAATATCGCTCAACCGCCTCATGGGGCACGCGGCCCACAAAATGTATACGGTCAGCAGCGGGCGAAGCAGCAGACTGCGCGCGCAGCAGCTTTTCCATCGGCCCACCGCCGACAAGCAGCAGATGCGGCTTGGCCACCATCAGCGGCATAGCGGCGATCAGGTCGTCAAGGCCTTCATAGTCGTAAAAGCTGCCGATATAGCCAATGACGTCTTGCTCTTTAAGGCCAAGGCTCTCCGACAAGGCATCATCGCGCGCAGGCGGCGTGCCGAACATCTCCAGATCGACGCCGTTGGGCGATACAGTGATTTTGGACGGCGATACACCGCGCTTGATAAGGTCGCGCTTCAAACCATTGCATATCACCGCAACGGCATCGGCATGGCGGACAACATGGTTCTCCAGCGCGCGCGTCAGGCGATATTTGAACGAACCTTCGCGCCCGGTGCCGTTGCCGACCGCTGCGTCTTCCCAAAAGGCGCGGATTTCGTAGACCAAAGGCACGCCAAGCACACCCGATGCACGCAACGCAGCCAATCCGTTCAACGCAGGCGAGTGCGCGTGCAGGATGTCAAACGACCACTCGGCGTGCAGCGCAACTATGGCGTCCGCTAAAGCCGACACCTCTCGCCACTCGCGCAACGGGCTTGGGCCATGCACCTCAGTTGCCGTGCGATGGAAGCCCAGGCCCTCGACGACTTCAAACGCCACGCCCGGTTTTTGCTTATGCTGATATTGGCGCACGCCCGTGATGCCCGCGACCTCCCACCCAGCCGCCTGCTGCGCCTTTAATATGGCCCGTGTGCGGAACGTGTAACCGCTGTGCAAAGGCAGGCTGTGGTCAAGGACATGAAGGATGCGCGGCATAAGGTTAAGTTCATGACAAAAAAGGTTTAACGTGCCGTCAACCCGTCCGCACTATAGCCCGTGGGCCCAACAGGACGCACGCAGCCTTGATCGACAATTTCTCCATCTTGTTAAGTCACGCCTTGTTGGCGATTGCGCTGTGGCGGCTCATGAACCGGGTTGATCTCGACGTCGAAGACCCGCCTGTGCCTGACGAACGTCCACCCGGTTTTGCCATAAAATCGCGCGTCAAAAGGCAGCAAGAGGATACGTCACCACATGCGTGACCTGATCTTCGTTGGCTATGTCGTGCTCATCATGCTGCTGGCGCTTAAACGGCCGTTTCTGTTCACGTTGGTGTATGCTTATGTCGACATCGTGTCGCCGCAGCGGTTGAGCTATTTCCTGCTGAACTCAGTGCCCCTGTCGCTGATATTATTTGCCTTGGCGTTTCTGGGTTTTTTGGTGGCGGATGACAAAAGGGATGTCCGCGTTTCGCCTCGATGGTTCCTGCTGATCGTGCTGCTTGGCTATTGCGGCTACACAACGTCCGTCGCGGTTGAGCCTGTTGCCGCGCTCGAAAAATGGAATTGGGTGTGGAAGGCCCTGGTGTTTGCAGCATTCCTGCCGCTGACCTTGCGCACAAAATTACGCATGGAGGCAACAATCCTCAGCATGGTCCTGTGCGTGTCGGCTCTGATCGTCACCGGCGGGATCAAGACCGCGGCGGGCGGCGGCGGCTATGG
>JAZKGS010000127.1:0-2175 GCA_040385805.1 Pseudomonadota bacterium
GGCACTGGGCCTGATTTCAGCACCGTATCGTGGAACCCGCGCACGTCGAATTTCTTTCCAAGTGCCTTTTGCGCCTTGTCGCGTAGCTCGCTGATTTTTAGGCGGCCAACCATATAGGCCGTCGCTTGGCCCGGGTAGATGATGTAGCGTTCAATCGCCTTGACGATACCGCCCGGCGCATCTGCGCTATTGTCCTCGACATATTTGATCGCCTGCTCGCGCGTCCAGCGTTTGTGGTGCAGTCCGCTGTCGACCACCAAGCGGATTGCGCGGTGCAGTTCGAGTTGAAGCCGGCCAAAATCGCGCGCGGGATCGGTGTACAGACCCATATCCTTGGCCAGCTTCTCCGAATAAAGTCCCCAGCCTTCGGAATAAGCCGTAACACCGCCGAACTGCCGGAAGGCGGGTACGTCCTTTAGTTCGGTCTGGATCGCGCGTTGCAAATGGTGGCCCGGAACGCCTTCATGATAGAACAACGCCTCGACCTCGGTTAGCGGCATGTCCGCCATTTTATACAGGTTGGCGTAATACGTGCCAGGGCGCGAGCCATCGGGGCTTGGGCTTTGATAAAATGCCTTGCCAGCCGATTTTTCGCGAAATGCCTCGACCGGCTTCACCACCAATGGTGCCTTGGGCAAAGTGCCAAACCACTGCGGCAACAAAGGCGTGATTGCGTCCTGCGCCTTTTGGGTTTCGGACAAATAGAGCGCGCGGCCTTCTGCGGTTTCCGGCGCGTAGAATTTGGGCTCAGTGCGCATGTAATTGAAGAAAGCTTGAAGGTCGCCCTTCACGCCCATCTTCTTTTGAACCACGCCCATTTCTTTGTGAATGCGCGCCACTTGCGCAAGACCCAGATTGTGGATCTGGTCGGGCGTCAAATCGGTCGTGGTGTAATTGGCCAGCCTCTCGGCGTAATAGCCGGCACCGTCCTTGAAACGCCAGATACCGTCATCGGTGCCAGCGACTTTTTCCTGTGCCGTCATCTCGGCGATCAACGCCTCATAAGCTGGCTTCACCGAAGCGTTCAGCGCTTGTGCGGCATCAGCGATCAGCAGGTCCTTTTCGACCTGAGTGATGTTGAGCTTGGCGACTTTCGCCTTAAAATCTGCAAATAAAGGCGCATCAGCGCCGCCATCGAAAGGCGCGCCCGTGATCACATTGCGCGCGTCATTGATGACATAGGGATAGACCCATTTGGGCGGCATGATGCCTTGCGCTGCGCGGGTCTTGGCTTGTGCAATCGCCTCATTCATGCCGGGGCCAAGGCCATATAAGCGGTTCACATATGCGCGCGCATCAGACTTGTTGTCAACGCGGTGGATGTTGATCAGAAAGGCTGGCAATTGGCTTTGCGCGCCGTTCATCTGGTCAAAGACATAGCCATAGTCATTATATTTGAAAGCGGCCTCGCTGCGTTCCGCGCGCTTTTCAAACAGGCGGAACGACAGGCGGTTTTCAGGCGAAAGCTTGGCCGGGTCAAAACGTGCGCGCATTTCCTTCAACGCCGAACGTTCAGCCTCATTCGCGCGCATTTCGCCAGCGGTCGAGAAATCACCCCAGCGGCCATAATCGCTGTCCTTGATACCGCGATAGGATTTGCCCAGCGGCGATAGCGCAAGTTGCTGCGCATCATATTCTTCGAAAAATGCCTTGATGGCGGCGTTCTGATCGACTTCGGTGGCGGCGGTGGGCGCTGTCGTGGCAGTTTGGGCAATAGCTGGTGTGCTCACGGTCACCAATGCAATAGCAAAGGCAGAAATGGCGGTTTTATGGATACGCATGCGAAACTCTCCTGATTATTTTATGGCAACGTCATATCAGTCCGACGCGCGAGGGGAAGGCACGATTTCGTAACTTGTCGAAAGGGTTGCGACCTTTGTCGATGGAATGACGCAGGAATGCCCTACCCGCTGTTCCTGAGCGCCGTCGCAATGGCGTTGATTGTAAGCTGAATGCCCTCGCCGATCCGCTCGTCGGCCTCGCCTGCGCGGTGGCGTTTCATGAGTTCGATCTGGAGCAGGTTGAGCGGCTCAATATACGGGAGTCGCAGCCGGATGGAGTTGTGAAGCGCGGCGTTGGCCTCAAGCAAATGGCTTTGACCTGTCGCATCGAGGAGGCTGTCGCGTGACATTTGCCAGCCGCCTTTGATGCGGCCGAACAAGTCGGTGGCCAGTG
>JAZKGS010000128.1:0-10387 GCA_040385805.1 Pseudomonadota bacterium
CCCTTTCGTGCGGTTTCAATTGCCGCGGTTAACGTGATTGAGGTCAGGTTAATGCTCGCCTTGACGGCTCGTTTTTGCGGAGCAACTGCGCGGCTTGATGAATTTACCGTATTGTTACGCTTTACAGCGGTTGCATTTGTTGTTCCCGCTTTTTCGGGCGCGTTCATTACGCTGGCTCTTTTTCAGGGCGATAGTTCTATGGTTTTGCCTATATGGGGAAATTGGGCGGCCGCACATGCGTTAGGCTTTGTAATTGCCACGCCAATAGTTGTCATAGCGATCAAAGCATATAGGACTGAGGCAAAGCTTGATCGTCAGTCGATCATCTCTTGGGTGACTCTTATTATCTCGACTGCAGCTATAAGTGTTTTAATATTTTCGCAATCTTCGTTTCCGCTATTATTTCTCGCGTGCCCGCTTGTGATATTTGCGGCCTTTTTGACAGGGGTGTCGGGGACGGCTGCGTCAGTTACGATAGTTTCCATTATCGCGATATTAGCAACTATGCTGGGCAGTGGCCCTATAGTGCTCGTGCGGGAAGATTTGAGTTGGTCTCTTCTGACGCTGCAGCTGTTTCTGGCGACGAATTTCCTGATGGGTCTGCCAGTTGCTGCGGTGCTGGCCGATCGAAATGCCAGCAAGCGCGAACTTGATCAATCGTTAAAGTTTACTGCATTGATTACCGACAATCTAAGCGAAGTTATTTTCAGAACAGACGAAGACGGTCGTTGGATATATCTCAATCCAGCTTGGGAAAAACTCACCGGATATTTGGTCGGTGACTGGATAGGAAAGGACATATTCCGCCTTGTCGTTCCTGCGAATTTGCGACGTGCGCAGCAAATTAGTACGCAATTGGCATCCGGGGAACTTGCAGTTGCAACGATCCGGCAGCGCATCAAGCATTCGGACGGGTCCATCCGCCATGTGGATGTCACTGCGCAACGACTTGTAGACGATGAGGGGAATTTCATCGGGGCCGTGGGCAACATCCGGGACGTCACTGAGATGGTCACTCAACAGGACATCATCATTGCAAGTGAAAGTCGGTTTCGCCGGATTGCGGAGTCAGCGCCAGTTGGCATTTTCCGTGCGGATAAACGCGGCCAGCTTACCTACATCAACTCTGCGTGGGCCAACAAAGCGGGGATGGACGCTGAACAGATGTTGGGCAATGGATGGATGAAAGCAATTATCGATCTGTCGCAATTCAGGGATCAGCCTGCTTGGTCTGATTTTGAATCTGGCGAAATTCGGCGACGGACCATGGAATTTTATACCGCTGACGGCAGCGAATTATGGATGGAGATCGTGACCTCTGCCGAGTTTGACAGCTATGGCGACTTGGCTGGCTTTGTCGGCGTGGCTATTGACGTAACAAGCCAAAAAATTGCCAGTGAACGACTGGCAGACAGCGAACGCCGGTTTCATGCGCTTGCAAGCTTGTCGCCGGCCGGAATTTTCAGGACCGATCTTCACGGTGGCTTCAATTACGTCAATCCGGCCTGGTTATCGCTTGCGGGGCAGAACGACGACAACTGGGAAGGCTCAGGCTGGGTTAACGCGCTACACCCGAATGATCGCGCTCGCGTTTCGGCAGATTGGTGTACCGCCTTGGCAGATGCGGCAGAATTCCGCAGCGAATTCCGGTGGCTGCATATTGATGGAACCGTTAACTGGGTGGACACGCTGGCGCGGCCGGAGACAGATGAGTTTGGCAATGTCGTTGGTTATGTCGGCGTGGTGATTGACATCACCGAGCGCCGGGAAGTCCTCGAAGAGCTTGCTCAGCGAGACACGGAGCTTTCGCTTTTGGCAGCCAATGCCACTGATGGAATATTCCGTATGTCCCTCGCCGGCATGTGTAAATACGCTTCTCCCTCGGCGCATAAGTTGCTTGGTGTGCCTGCGGATTCACTAATCGGCAGAAATCTACTCACTGCGTTTCACCCTGATGACCGAGACGAAGTTGAGGCGGCTTTTGGCGCGCTGCGCGACGGCGTCAAGGATCACATTTTGATAGCCTATCGACATGAACGCACGAAAATACCCGGCGAATATTTATGGTTGGAGGCAAATTGTGGCCTTGTGCGCAACGTCGCGAACGAGCCTAGCGAAATCATTGCCTCGATTCGCAATATCTCCCGACGAAAGGCAATGGAGGATGAATTAAAAGAAGCTCGCAAACGCGCCGAAGCAGCAGTTGAGGCGCGGTCGGCGTTCATGGCGAATATGAGTCATGAAATCCGGACCCCGATGAACGGAGTGATAGGTTTCACCGAGGTATTGCTGGCGGGCGAATTGACCGAAAAGCAGCGGCGCCAGATTGAACTGATTGCGGAATCGGGACGGGCGATGTTGCGTCTACTTAACGACATATTGGACATGTCGAAAATCGAGGCAGGTCAAATGACCTATGCGCCCGCTCCTGTGGACCTGCATCATGTTCTTCATAGCGTGGCGCGCATGATGCAGCCAATAGCCGAAGCGAAGGGCTTGGCGATCGAGATTTCAGTGTCAGATACGCTTCCTGACCAAATCGTCACGGATCCACTTAGATTCCGGCAGATCATCCTCAATTTATTGAGCAATGCCATAAAATTCACCGCAGATGGGCATGTCCGTATCGCCGCGTGTAAACATGAAGAAGGCAACACGCATTTTCTGGAAATCGCGGTTGAGGATAGCGGCATAGGAATGGCAGTTGACCGGCTCGAGGCGATTTTTGCGCCCTTCATGCAAGCGGAGTTAGACACGTCGCAACGATTTGGCGGTACTGGTCTTGGACTTTCAATCAGTCAGGAACTTGCCCGGCTGATGGGTGGAGAAATAGCTGTAACCAGTCAGGAAGGCTCAGGGACGACGTTTACGTTAAAATTGCCGTTCGAAGCCTATAATGCTGTTATAGCGAAGCGCACACCTGCCGATGAAGATAATGGCAGCGTCGGTCTGCCTGATGTGCGTGTTTTGGTAGTTGAAGATAATGATATTAATCAGCAACTGATGCAGGACATGGCAATAGCGCTTGGTATCCAATTGGAAATTGCGTGTGATGGTGAAAGCGCAATTAAAGCTGTCCGGCAGGCCGCCCGGACGAAAAACGGCTTTGCGGTGTTGTTCATGGATCTAAGAATGCCTGGCATCGGGGGCCTGGAGGCCGCACGGCGTATCCGCGACCTGGGATATGACGCGGATGAACTCCCCATAATTGCATTGACCGCCAACGCCTATCAGGAAGATATAGACGCCTGCAACGAAGCTGGCATGCAGGGGCATCTGGCAAAGCCACTGCGCATGAGCGACTTCAAGCATGCGATCCTTAAGCATTGCGGTCGGCGTGCTGGTCAGCCGATGGTGCATCAGCCTTTGAACACACTTGATGTGCCAAAGGCTCTGGCCAAACTAGAAGACCGTTATCAGGAACGGAAGCATGAACTTTTTGACCGGTTGGCGATGGTACAGAACCAGCAATCGGTGTCGACGTCCGAGCTGGAAGAACTGATCGACATGTTGCACAAGCTCGCAGGAACGGCAGGGTCCTTTGGTGAGGATGAATTGGGACAGGTGGCCGCACGACTGGAACAGGCATTGCGCTCTGCGGAGTCAGGGCACATCCGGCTCATTCTTGAATGTCCTGACCTGCTATCGGTCGGGGTCCGCTAGTCTAAACTATTTGGCGCTAAAGCCCAGACGGGGCACTGCGGACCAGGCGGTTTCGCCTTTGAGGTACCGCTTGATTCCGACCAGACGGAATACAAGATTAGCCTGCCGATAGCCGAAATTTTCCAGCACTGCAGCAACGCCTATGCGGACGAGGTCATGGGCGCTTGGCGTTCGGCGCAACTGCAGTTCCTCCAGCGCGATTGTTGCAATGCTGATTGCGGTGCCAAATAATATCGTGACGCATAAAAAAGCCAAAGCCAGTTGCGGCGACAATAGGCCAAGGCTCCATGCGATTGGAAGTAACAGATAGCCAATTAATTCAGATGGAGGACCCAGAACATCTTCAATCACAAGCTGTGGCATGGCGATGAGACCAATACGCCCATATTTCGGGTTGCCGATCATAACTTTGTGCCGCTGAAGCGTTTCGAGCGCACCCTGCTGCCAGCGCGCTCGCTGATTACGCATACCCTGCAGGGTGGCCGGTGCCTCGGTCCAGCAGACGACCTCAGGAACGAAGGCCATCCTATATTTGCGGCCTTGCTCCCGCATGTGACGGTGCATTCGCACGACGAGTTCCAGATCTTCGCCCACAGTATCATGCCGGTAACCGCCCACTTCCACCACCACAGAACGACGAAAAAGACCAAATGCGCCAGATATGAGCATCAACATGTCAAGTTCAGCATTCGCAACCCGAGCAATCAGAAATGCGCGCAGATACTCAACCACCTGAAAACGCGGTATCAAGCTTTTGGGTATACCTATCTTTGTGAGCGTTCCGCGGACGACTTCGCACCCGTTCGCAATTCGGATTGCGCCCCCAACGGCAATAAGTTCGCCATCGTCGGCCATGAACGGTTCCGCAGCCCGCATCAGGCCGTCGCGCTCGATAATGGAATCGGCATCGATCACGCAAACAAGCGGCATGCGCGCAAAGCCGATGCCCGCATTTGCAGCGTCGGCTTTTCGGCCATTTTCCTTGTCGACGACTAGAAGATTGGGATATCGAGGCGAAGCATAAGTGCCGAGAATTTTTGTCTGCTGAAGCACCGCCAACTGCTCGCGTTTTATGGGCATCAAGCCATATTCATCAATGAGCTTCTGCAACGTCCGGTCTTTCGACCCATCGTTTACTACGATAACTTCATGCTGGGGATATTCCAGTGCAAGCAATGCCCGCACGCTTTGGCTAATCGAAAGCTCTTCATTGAAGGCAGGCGCAATAACGGAAACAGGAAGCGACAGGTCGGCATATCGCTGCCACAGAAACAGGTTGCTTGAGCTTGGTTTTGCGCGCGTCACAAACGACCAGAAGGCCAGCCCCAGCTGAAGCACACTAACCGCATTACGCAGCAACACGATCACGAAACAAACCCAGAAGAGCGACAGAACAATGGATGCCGTGATGCTTAAAAAGCTCTCAGATATGGTCATATACGCGCCCTTAATTTCACGGGTTGAAGGGCGAACAACGCTTCGTCCGCGCGGCATCTGACCCAGGCTGAAGGATCGTTGGACAATGCCTCAATCTGAGCTTGTGCCTGTGACAAGGACAATCTCGACGCACATCGGATGGCCTGAATCCGCACGTTTACATTTGGGTCGGCGAGCATGGCTATGATCCAGCTACCTGCCTCCGGTTGGCCTAGTTGCCCCGCGGCGCGCAGTGCGGCGCAGCGAACTTCGGGATCAACGTCCGAAGATGCGTGCTCAATCTCTGGAAGGCATGTGAAATCGTCGGACCATCCCAAAGCATCGACGATGGAAGCTTTAATGATGTGATATGCAGGATCACGCAGTAATGCCCGCAGTTGGGCGGGGTAAAGCGGCGCGAGCGCCCTAAAAAGTGCAAGATGAATCCTGCTATTTTCATTGGTCAGCAATGACATTTGGGCAATGGTTTCGCGCGGCGACGGCAAGCGCCCGAAACGCGCCAGAGTGAAAGCAGCGGCCAATCTGAGTTCGTAGACCGGGTCATTGGCCATGACGGTACGCAGCGCGGTTACACATTTTTGGCTTTCGAACTGATCGAGCAACTCTACCGCCTGTGCCCGCTGACGCGGCTTGTAGCTTGTCAGATCGCGCAGGGCGGAATCAAACAAACCGTCCTCGTCCGCAAGTTCCATCAACTTAACGCGTTCGGAACCGCGCAGCAGCCTCGCAAGATTAAGAACTGCATGCATCCGGGCTGCCTTGCGGTTCTGACCATGTGGGGCAGAGGGCTGCAGATTCTGGATTCGCAGCAATAAATCTTTGGTGGCGGAAAGCATTGCCTTGCTTTCGCGGGTTATGCGACGTTCACCCAGCATCCGGCGGGCGATCAGCAGAAGAAAGATAGCAATGATCAACGTCGCAAATATGACAGAGCCCCAGATAACCGTCGCCGCCATTTCAATCGGCCCGTCTGAACAGGAGCGTTACAATCAGCGCTTTTCTGGTATAGCTGCGTTCACGGCGGTCATATTCCCCGGTCATCATCAATGCTAGATTGTCTGCCACGGGTAGAGAACCACCCGCAAATGCCGACCGCAATTGCCGGGTTACACCGGCCTCGGTATCCGGATAGGACGCAACACCGCTAAATAGCCGAAAGCCAGTAACAAAGTTGCGGTCATAGCGTGCGGATCCACCAAATTTTGTCGAGCTGCCTGACGGACTGATCGAGATGAATCGCAGGGCCAACATATGTGCGGCTTCCGTGCTGGAGAACCTTATGCCCGGGATAGCCGACACGACGGAAATGTTTCCGTAGTCCGCATAACGGACATCCGAGAGAAGCGTCACATTGTTGTGAATTTGGACGTCAGCGCCCGATTGAAGTCCCCACTTTTCCCTGAAGTCTGCTGATGGCGTGACTGCGACCCCTGCTCTCAACTCCCAGTTAGACCCTGTACGTGAAGTGAGTAAGGAGAGCTTAGTATCGTTAGCCCTGCGCCGTTCGTGCTCGATGGTTGCGGTAGCATTTGTGCTGGCACCGATACCGGTAAAGACCGAAACGGTGAGATTTTTCCAATACTGACTCTGGCCCGCGTCCAGTTGTACGTTGGCAGCACCTGCAGACAGTGCGACGCCGGAACGCGCTCGGCGCTGTGCCTGACTCGCGTTGATACTTGCCTCCAGAGCTTCAAGATCAGGATAAGCAGGCGCAAGGTTTCGCACAACATCCGCCTGAATGCGCGCCTCGGACACACGGCCTGACCACAACAATATTCGCGCCCGAGCCAGCGCAATGTCGTTATCGAGCGGAGCAATCGCTTGCGCCTGTTCAATGATATCGAGCGCCGCGCCAAAGCGTCCTTCGGCCGCCTGTGATGCTGCAAGTTGCCGCATTGAGGCGGTATCCGCTGGTTTTGCATCAGCGGGAGTTTGCGGTTCTTGGGTCGCGGACATTTTGCTGGCTGGTGAAGGTTCAGCATTTAAAGTTTGCGGTAGGCTCGTTAGGCAGAAGAGCATTGAGGCCAGTTGAGCTCCATATTTTCTCTTATCCATATCCAGCCCTTGCAAGAAGCACATCAACGCGCGCGGCAAGCTCCTGAGGGGCGAATGGCTTGGTCATATAGTCGCTTGCTCCTGCCTTCAGCGCACGGATGATGTCCGCTTCGCCTTTGCGCGCGGTAAGCATTAACACGGGAATCGCGGACAATTCTTCGTCATGTTTCAATATATGCAATACTTCGAGACCGTTGAGCGCCGGCATCATTGCGTCCAGGATGACAATGTCGGGTAGATATTTGCGCGCCGATTGAACAGCGGCCTGGCCGTCGCTCACCGTGATTACTGTATGCCCGTCATGCTCAAGCCGGAACCGAGCCAGTTCAACCAGAATATCGTCGTCATCAGCGACCAGAACCACTGCCATCCCATGCTCCATTAAACAAAATCTAAAACTCTGGTCCGGCGAGACGATGGCGTAAAATGGTAAATATGTTCGTAACAAAACACAGCTTGCGGTATGCTTACAGCCGCTTCAGAACAGTGCTACTTTTCGACGGGGCTATCCGGGCATTGCGTTTGTTAAGTCCAGCTAAAATGCGGTGTCCAAGGCTCGGCCGGTCCTATAGACTTAACGCGGCAACCGGGTCTGCCGTTCGGCGGATCATTGTACTGAATGAATTACCACTGTTGGGCGCGAAGCTGACGTCACTCCGACACTCTTAAACGTCTGCTTTTGGCTAGATCACCTGAAATCTGCCGGTCTGCTCCCCACAACAATGTTGCCGAACCGGACTGACGGAACACGACAACATTGCAGACATTATGGGCTGCTAAATCAATCCGGAAAGCGGGCATATGTCTTGGTAATCGGACACGGCGGGAATTGGGCCGTGAGCTTTCCGTTGTTTTCTAGCAGCAAGTGACAAACAGCGGGTTGCTGCATCTGTCACCTGCGCCGGCCTGCAGCTTCTGCATCAAGCCCCTCCGTGAATCCCAATGGGTTGGGTTTAGATTTTTACCTTTCTTTTCTGGCAAACTAGCACATTTTGCCACTGCCAAACGTTGCTTGACACAAATGTTGCGTGCGCCCAGCCTGTTGCCGAGGGATGTAAACTGCAATGAACGATAAAACATTTTCGCTCGCGATCAACACGGCCCAACGTGTTCTGTCCGGATCTTCCGTCCTTCGAACCAATGTCATATTCAGTTACGGGGTCGGCCTTGCAGCGTTCATCCCCGCCCTTGCTCTTCGCTTTGCGCTTGAAATTGCAATCCCGAATTTTCCGTATATTACATTCATTCCTGCAGTAATAATTTCCGCGTTTCTGGCGGGGTATCGTGCTGCTGTGCTCTGCGCAGTGCTATCGATTCTGTCGGCCTGGTATTGGTTCGTAGACCCATTCGTACCATTCTCAACCAGCTTCAGCTCAATTGTCGGGCTAGGGTTGTTCGTTTTCATCATTGCCGTCGACATTGCGACCATTGAAGTTGCCTCAAGAGTTGTTGATCGCCTCGCGCGTCAAGAGGCGCAGCTTAACACCATCGTTGAAACGGTCCCTGTCGGCCTAATCATGGCTGAGTTTCCCTCAGGCAGGATTGTGGGAGGAAACAAGTATATCGAGCAGATGCTTCGGCATCCTGTATTATACTCCCCTGACACCGACAGCTATGGCGAATGGGTATCGTTTCATGACGACGGCTCGCGCGTAAAAGGGAACGAGTACCCGCTCGCCGCGATCATGCTTCGCGGTGAGGAGAACCCTAGCATCGACGTTCAATATCAGCGCGGGGACGGCTCTAAAGCATGGATAAGCATCGTGGCACGGCCAGTGAGGGACAGCGGAGGAAGAATCACTGGCGGCGTGGCAGCCTTAATTGACATAGACGAGCAGCATAAGACCCGCACTGCCTTGAATGAGGCCTTAAAAGCAAAGGAAGTGCTCCTCTATGAGGTAAATCATCGAATTAAAAACAGCCTCCAGCTTATCAGCTCATTTCTGCTTTTGGGGGCTTCTAAGATAGATAACAGGGATGGCCGCTTGGCCGTGATGGTCGCTCGAGACAAAGTAGACATCATTGCGCGACTACATGAGCTTCTCTATGAGAGCGGCAACCACGATCGTGTTGATCTGAAGAACGCCTTAGAAGATATTGTGCGTCATTTAGTCCTCTCAGCAGGAAGGGAGGATGTAAACTTGAAATTAATTTTTTCGGGTGATCTGGAGATGAATATACGGCACGCGAGCCCGCTCGTTATGGCTGTCAACGAGATCATTACGAACTCACTAAAATACGGTCTGGGTTCGGAAGAACCGAAGCTAACCATCTGTGCCAGCAACATTAATGATGAAATCAAGCTTTCCATCCGAGACAATGGACCTGGTATCACCGCCACAACGACAGAGAAAAAACCTGGCATGGGGAGTGAAATTGTTAAAGGCCTCATATCTCAGATGCGTGGTACACTTGTCGTCGAAAGTGATAGCTCTGGGACGGCAAACGTCTTGACGGTACCCGTTAATCCCCCGTCATCTGACGCCAAAGGCACAGGTTGATGAATATACTGATTGTCGAAGACGAGCACATTGTGGCCACGTCGTTGAAGTTTATACTAGAAACGATGGGTTATGATGTCGTGGGCGTTGCTGATGATGTAGCTTCGGCTATAAATGAAGCAGAGCGCACACATCCGCAGCTAGCATTTGTGGATATTCAGCTAGCGCAGGGCGACTCAGGTCTTGACGCTGCCGCCGAACTCCAAAAGCACGGTGTCCTCTGCATATTTCTTACAGGCAACCCACCAGACGGGCCGAGACGCGACCTTGCACTCGGTTGTTTGCCAAAACCCTTTTCTGATATTGGTCTCGGCGGCGCAATTAAAATTGCAAAGGCGGTTATTGAGGGATCGACGCTGCCAAAACCGCCGTTTGGCCTAGAACTTTACTAAGAGGCTAAAGGTCGCAATTCTGAGGCAAAAGATTTGGATGCACGTAAGGAACGGCTCGCGGCATATCCAAATGGGGGAGGGAAATGTCTATGAAACCTGTTAAGACACCTGAGGCCGAGATCACTTACGATAGTAAGGCAACAAACCAAGTTTACGTGATCGATGACGACCTACATCTGAGGCGGTCGCTAAACTTTTTGCTGTCCACAGCTGGCTTTGTCAGCTGGCCGTTTGCATCCGCGACCGATTTTCTAGACAATCTATCAAACCTAAAGCCCGCGCCCATTTTAGTTGACGTCCGCATGGAGCCAATTAGCGGCCTCGAGCTAATAGCTATAC
>JAZKGS010000129.1:0-3303 GCA_040385805.1 Pseudomonadota bacterium
CTGATCCTCGACCAAATCTGCATAATGGGCAGCGATGCTCATGTCCGACTTAGCTAACACCATTTCCATATTGGCCAGGATCGTCTGGAAGTAAGACCACTCGCCCGCCATTGCGCGCAACAGGCCCTTGTCGGGGAAATCCGCGAGCGCCTGGCCAGTGCCATACCAGCCGGGCAGCATCACACGTGCCTGCGCCCAGGAAAACACCCATGGGATTGCGCGTAAATCTTCAATGGCGTCCGACGCGGTACGACTTGATGGCCGCGAGCCGATTTTCAGCGTCGCAATTTCGTTGATCGGCGTCATCTGCCGGAAGAATGTCCGGAAACCCGGCGTGTCATAGACAAGCCCGCGATAATGCCGGAACGCGCTGGAGGACAACTCGGCCATCGCCGCCTTAAACCGTGTAACGTCGGCGTCGGGGATGGGGTCGCTGGATAAGGTCGCCAACATCGCTGCCGACGCCATCGTTTCAAGGCTGGTAACGGCATTATCGACCGTGCCATATTTGGCAGCGATGACTTCGCCTTGCTCGGTAATGCGGATTCGACCCTGCACCGTGCCCTTGGGCTGCGCGAGGATTGCACCAAAGGCTGAGCCGCCGCCCCTGCCCACCGCCCCGCCGCGCCCGTGGAACAATTGCATCGCAATATTGGCGTCGGCAAAAATCCCCGCGAGCGCGCTCGACGCCTCGTACAATTCCCAGGTCGAAGTGAGGTAGCCACCATCCTTGTTCGAATCGGAATAGCCGATCATTACTTCCTGATGCCCGCGCAGCTGCGCCAGCGCGCGCATCAACGGGATTTCGAAAAACGCCCGCATCGTTTCGGGCGCGGCTTGCAAATCGGCGATGGTTTCGAACAAAGGCACGGACATGATCGTCGCATGCGGCGTGCCGTCATCGTCAACCCAGTACAGTCCTGCCTGTTTCAGCAGGACATAGACCTCAAGCATGTCCGACACGCTCGTCGTCTTGCTGATATTATAGGTCGTGATTGCGGCCCGCCCGAAGTCGCCTTGCGCTTTTGCCGCCGCGCGAATAATCGCCAGTTCCTTCGCAGTCTCCTCGTTATATTGCGTCCATTCGCCGGCTAATGGGCGATTTTGCGATAGTTCGGCGATCAGCAAATCCACCCGCGCCGCTTCATCCAGCGCGAGATAATCGGGTGCGACCCGCGCAGTGCGGAACAGTTCAGCGATCACACGTTCATGCACGTCGCTGTTTTGGCGCAGATCGAGTGTCGCCAGATGGAAACCAAAGATTTCCACCGAGCGGATCAGCCGCGCGAGCGCGCCTCCGCTGGACAATGCACCATCGCCGTCGCTGGCAAGGCCAGAGGCCACGGTGACAAGGTCCTTCCGCAGGGCCTCAGGGCTCTCATAAGGCGTGCCAGAGAGCTTCGAAGGACGCGGGGGCCCATCGCCTACCAATTTGACATGCGTGGCCGCCAGGCGCGCGTAGATGCCTGACAGCGCACGCCGGTACGGCTCATCCGCTCGGCTTGGCGCCGAATCGCCGCTGGCTTCGGCAAGCGCACGCACGGCGTCGGGCGTATCGCTCATGAATGAAGAGATCGAAATCTCCGCGCCAAGGGCATGGATACTCTCCAGATAATGCCGAATCGCGGTGCCGCCGTTGCGCGCGATGGCATAATGCAGCGTCTCGGCATCCACGAACGGGTTGCCGTCGCGGTCGCCGCCGATCCAACTGCCCAATCGCACAAAACCGGGCGGTCTTCCACCAAGCGCCTTTTCCCACCCAGCATATAATTTGGGCAAAGCCGTGAGGAACACATCCTGCATCGTGGCGCGTGCATTCTCAATTTCGTCAGCGACAAAAAGCTTTTCGCGGCGCAATGGCCGCGTCTGCCACAGCAAGGCGATTTGTCGGTAAATAGCGGCGTCAACATCATCCCCATCTTCGGTGAGGCTCTGGCCTTGGTCACGCAGCGTCATCAGCCGCGCAATTCGATTCTTGTGATCAATAATACTTTTGCGCCGCACTTCGGTTGGGTGCGCCGTGAGCACCGGGACAATCAGGCTGTGCGACAGCATATCCCTTATATCTTTCAGCGAAACGCCCTCCGCCTCAAGCCGTTCGCAAGCCTCGGCAACCGTTGCGCCCTCTTCATGCGCAAGACCTTGCCGATCCTCTGCCAGATTCGCCAACAGCGAGAACAGCATGAACCCGCGCACAAAATTGAGCGTGTCATCAAGGCTCAGCGCGCCAAGGCCACGATCGCTCGAATCGGCGCCTTCGATCTTGCGAAAGCGGTCAACGCTGGTGGAGCGGATATATTCGGTCTGCCGGAACAGATTTTCACCGCCATAAGCGCGAATGACGTCGCCAAGCATCTTGCCCAGAAAGCGTATGTCGGGATTTTGCGATATGGCTTGTGCGTTTTGACCGTTCATTGGCGGAATAACGCACATGGGGGCGGCAGGTGCAAGCAAATGCGCAGCCATTTACAGGTGAATAGCTATTCCCCGATTAGCCTCGAAAGCCGCGCAATTTCCGCATTTTGCGCAGCGACATCTTGGGCAACGGGCATTTGGGCGTCGGTGAGAAGCGCCGCGATACCAGCATCGCGCTCTCCTGCGTCAGATATCAAGCCGTCAAAATCACGCAATGCACCCACCGAATCGGAGCGCATTTTGTCGAGCCGTGACAATACGACATGCGCATTTACCCATGCTTCGGTGCCAGGAGACGACCCTGCAGCCCTTAAAGCCGTGGACTGCACAGCAGGAAGCCCACGCAGATAATCGCCATGCGCCGCCCTGTGCCGCGCGAGGAGCGCAGCCGCTTTTGCGTCCAGCTCAGCCGACAATACAGATGGCGCGGCCACCGATTCGGCGGGCGGCGCGATGGGCGCATCGGTTTCATAATTGCGTCGCTCCAGTGAGGGGAACCGCACATCTGGTGCACCGCACGCGGAAAGGATCAGAAGCAGAAGCAACGGCGATGAAGGCTTGAAATTCAACATGTCCGACGTCTAAGCCTGCATGACAGCCCATGCAAGTGCATCGCATAGGCATCGAACGCGGCATCTCAGGCGCGAAAACGCCGGATTATACGTTGACATAGATATTTGCTTGGACTAGCTGCGCCCATTCTTGCGTGACCCTGTTGAGATTCGTCTCCACTATGTCATGCGCCAGAGCAACCCGCCCTTAATAAGGCGCTAAGCTGTAGAAATGGATGAGTTAAAGCCATGTTCGCAATCGTGCGCACAGGCGGCAAGCAATATCGCGTCGCCGCCGGAGACAAAATCGCAGTTGAAAAACTGTCTGGTGAAGCGG
>JAZKGS010000130.1:0-21256 GCA_040385805.1 Pseudomonadota bacterium
TCATGCCGCTCACCGATACCGAAAACAAAGCAGTTATGGCGACCGGCGACTTGGCTGGGCAATATCTCGACAAGCTGGGCAAGACCGATCTGGCAACAATGAGTTACGAAGAATGGATGGATTTTATCGCTGATACTTGCGAGAATTTTATATCCGAGCGCTCTAGGCTGTTCGAAGCGCAGTCGGATGGGGTGCCGGTGTGATGGCGAGAACCAAGGAATTTATTGCTCAATATCAAAAAGAATATAGGCAAAAAAACAAAGATGCTTTGAACGAAAAGCGCAAGATTTGGTGCAATGAAAATAGGGAAAAAGTGAGAGGCTATAATAAAAAGTGGGCCGATAATAACAAAGACAAAACGGCAGATCGCGGCGCTAAATGGTATGCAGAAAATAAAGAAAGAAATGCCGAGCGAGGCCGTAAATGGGTTGCACTGAATTCAGAAAAATACACCTTATATTTGCGCGAATGGCATCAGCAAAACAAGGAAGTTCGCAGCGCAAGAAACGCTCAATGGAAAATCGATAACCGCGAAAAAGTCGCTGAATATAGGCGCAATCGCAGGGCATTAGAGGCGCAGGCCGATGGCAAGCATACAGCAGCAGAAATAGCCGAACTTTTTGAAAGACAGGGCGGCAAGTGCGCTTGCTGCAAATTATCTATAATGGAAGCGGATGGCGGATATCACGTCGACCATATCATGCCGATTAAGTTGGGTGGCAATAACTGGATAACCAATATCCAACTGCTAACTCCTAAATGTAATTTAGAAAAAAATGCAAAGCACCCAGAGGTCTGGGCAAAAGAAAGAATGGCCGCGTGACATTGAAATCCGATCCTAATGAAATGCGCGCGCTGTTCATAGGCATTGAGCAGATTCACATTGTTTGCATTCATCCTAATGGCCTAAAAATCGTCGGCAAGCACTTCGCCAATAATATTGAGCAAGCAATTGAATATTGCGAAGCAATGAATGTGCAGGGCTTGAATGTCTATTGGTCGACAAATATTGTTCGCCCGAACTTGCACAAAAAGGCTGGCAAATCAGATATTCTTGCCGCTATTTTTGTCCACTGTGACATCGATCCGCCGAAAAATGGGGGTGCATTCGACAAGGGTGCAATCATCGAAGGGCTTGCGGGCATTGAAACGCCGCCGAGCTTCATCATTGACAGCGGCGGCGGGCTTAATGCTTTCTGGCGCTTGGATTCCGCGTGCGGCAATCTGGGTTCAATCGAATATATCAACACCCAGATTTGCGACTATTTCGAAGCGGATAATTGTTGGAATGTCGACCGGATCATGCGCGTTCCAGGCACCGTGAATTGGCCGGATGCAAAGAAACGGGCGAGGGGCCGAGTGCCTTCACTTGCCAAGTTTGCAGCTTATGACGACGGGACGGTTTACGAACCGCACATCTTAAGCGCAGCTTTTCCGGTGGCCAAGCCACGGCAATCCATAGTTGGTGCGGAATATAGCGTGACGCTGCCAGATGGCATCGAATTGCAGGATTGTGAAACTTTGGCATTATCGGCGCTCGACCCAATCCGCTTGGCCATATCAGAACCGCCGGGGCGTGACCGTTCCGGTGATGGGGTTGCGGCGGCGCGCCTTTTGGCCAATGCTGGCTATTCGGACGAGCAGATCGTTGGCGTATTGCTCAATCCGGCAAATGCGGTGGCGGCGCATTATATGGGGCAGCGCGATCCCAAGCGGGCAGCCGCGCGGACGCTGCAGCTTGTTAGGCAGGATGAACCCGAAGCCGAGCCGGTGCCTATTATGTCGCAGGATGACTTTGATGCATTCGTGGCCAATATGAAAGCCAAGGCGCAAGCAGACGTGCGGGCGAATATGACGCCCACGCTTTTGGATTCAACATGTAACGAAAACTTACACGTTGCCGAAATAGGTAAAGGAAATGCAACATCTTTAACACAAACCGACTGGCTCGACGATCTGGGCGACAATCCGATTGGCCAATTCGTGCGGCACGTTTGCGCCACCGCACTCCGGCCCCAGCCATTTATCACCTTGGGCGCGGCCCTTACCGTGTTCGGCACCGCAGCGGGCAGGCGCTATGCAGGCCCGACCGATTTGCGGACGAACCTATATGCCATCGGCATTTGCGATTCCGGCGGGGGTAAGGATCACCCGATCAAGCGCGCGACAGAGCTGATGATTCAAGCTGGGCAGCAAAAGAAGATGGGTGGGTCCAAGATTGCATCCGGCCAGGCCATGATAACCGACCTTACGAATAACCCGTCGCTTATGTATGCGATCGACGAGGTGGGCTTTCTCATTGCCAGCGCGGCCGACCGGAAGCGGGCGCCGAAGCACGCGACCGAGATTATTGACAATCTCACGGCCTTCTATTCGCAGGCTAACAGCACCTTCCTTGGCACCAGCTACGCGGATCAGTCAGAGCAAGGCGGAAAGCCCCGCAAGGTTATCGAGCAGCCGTGCCTATCGCTTTTCGGCGTCACCACGCCATCCGTATTCTGGGGCAGTCTCACCAGTTCGAACGTCATGGACGGCAGCTTGGCGCGCATGGTCATATTCCAATCCGAGAATGATTATCCAGACCCGCAATATGATGTGGCGCGGCGGGATATGCCAGCGCAATTGGTCATGGCCATACAGCGCATTGTCGAGGGTGCCGAGGGGCATAAGGCGTTGCCGCTTGGCGAAGGGCCAGCACAGGCGCCCAAACCTTACGTCGTGCAATATGCGGACGATGAGGCCAAGATGGTGGCCCGTGCCATGCTGGACGAGCAGACGAATATGCTGCGCGAGCATCGCGGCACGTCGCAAACATCAATCATCGCCCGCCTTGCCGAGAATGCGGCCAAGATTGCGTTGATTAGGGCGATTGCGGCTAATCCGGCGCGGCCCGTGCTTACGGTGGCCGATCTGCATTGGGGCAATAAGGTTGCGCGGCAGAGCGTGGACTCGTTGCTGCGGGCGGTTAAGCAGAGCGTGGCGGATAATGAGCAGGAGGCCAAGCTAAAGCGGCTTCATGCCATGATTGCCAAAGCCGGGGCCAAGGGCTTGGCGCATACCGACCTGTCGCTGCAAGCGCGGTTCATGGGCGGCAAAAGGGCTTTGAACGAGGCGCTGGACTTCCTGATAGATGGCGGCTCGATCAGCGTTATTGAAGTGCAGCCGATTGCAGGCAAAGGCGGGAAGCCCCGCCGGACCTATCTGGACTTGGGGTAGTTACAAATCATTCTACTAACTGTCATTTAGTGACAGGTTCTGTAACTTCGCCTTCCATTTCATCGTCGACTAATGCGAGAAGTCCGCTCCATGTTGCGGCTGACACATATCGCGCCTCAAGATCGCATCCGCCTCTATATGCCGTTAATCCTTCGCCGGTGTAATATTCGCGCTGCCATTCGTAACCCGCCTCCCATCCGCGATACCATACAACCGCTTCGCCATTCGGATCGGGTGGCTTCGCCTCATTATCCACCATTGTTATTTCCTTTGCCAGATTTGGGATTGGCCTTCGCATAACACCTTGGGCAAACCCCCCAATACTGCATATCGCCTAGCTGGCGCGGCTCTTCCGAATGCCAGCGGTCGAGGCGAATAGAGCCACAGGCAGTCATGCCGATAACGTGAGCGTGATACATTCCGCCAACGCGCCGCGTTGATCTGGCCCACGCCACCATACCTTCGGGCAAAGGAGGCATTTCCTTTGGCGCGATTGCTTTTGTCATTGGCTTAATCCGTTCACTCGTTGCGCGCCCTTGCGATATGCCTCTTCAAGCATCTTAGCGATAGTAGTCACGCTCAAATCATGAAAATCAAGATTGTCGCTGTTGCGAACTTCCAGCGTATTGATGCCAGCTTGCTCAAGCGCGATCTGCGCCAAATCCGCTTTCATCTGTTCGATTGTGATTGCCATTTTGAACTCCATTTCGAATCAGGCTTCATTGCCATGACCCTTAATGCGGGATATTACCCGCATAGTCAACACACAATCGACATAATCCGAAATGAGCAGTTGCGGGAAATATCCAGCGAACTTGAAAGCAAACTTGTAGCGAACTTGTAAGGCAAAAACGGCGGTTTACTGCCGTAAACTAGCAAACTTGCAAACTTGCACGTTTTCCTAAGTATAAGGGGGTGGCGGATAGGGGGATTAGAAAAGAGGACTCATAGATACAAGTATGCAAGTTTGCTATATTCTCTCTATAATATATATCTCTATACCTAGAGAATCCTAAGGTTTTTGACCCAGAGCAAACTTGTAAATCAGGCTTACAAGTTCGAACAAGTTTGCACAAGTTCGCTATTTCGCGTCACCACCCCATTTCCCCGCTTGCAATGCGGGTAGAATCCCTTATAGCGAATCCAAGGCGGCGGGATGCCGGTCGGAGAACGCAACATGACAAATGAAAATGCCTTAGTCGAAGTGTTGCAACCCACGGCACCCGCCCCCGAAGGTTTCAAGGAATGGCTCGAAACCGGACGCGGCTTATACGAACAGCGCAAGGCCCTGGATTGGCAGTGCGCAGATTGGCTTGCAGAGGGCCAACAAAAGTTCCCCGAACAAATGGCTTTGGTCTTGCCCATGCTGGCAACCGACCCAATCGAACAAAAGCAGCTAACTCGCTCCGCCAAGATCGCAGCGTCCATTCCCGTCGCCCAGCGATGCACAGCGCTAACCTTCGATCACCATCGCCACGTTGCAGATTTGCCGGTCGAAGAACGGCTTGTGCTTCTGGGCAGGGCGCAGAGTGAAAACCTTAGCGCGAGGGCAATGCGAATCATTGCACTTGAACGCAAGGCGGCCTTGGGCGTCGGCAATACCGAGTTCGAAGATGACGATTGGGAGTATCACGAATTGATGGCCATCGTCCGAGCGTGGAACCGCGCACGGCCCGATGCACGCCAATCGTTCTATGACATGGCAGGTGATGCCGAATTGGGAGTGGTGGAGGCGTGAAAAGATTTTATCCATGGTTTCTAGTTATATTGGGCACAGTGGCTTTAGGCATTGGTGGCGATTACACAGCTTGGGCGGTTCTCAATGTTGGAGCCTGCGCGCTGTTCTTTTGGGCTGATCGCAAATGACCACCGCCGAAATCGCCCTAACGATCCTCGTCGGCCTCAACCTCGGCCTAGCCGCTGCCGCGTGCTGGGGAGTTCGATACATTGGGCAAGAATTGGGATTGTGGGATTGATGGCCAGCCAACCCGACTATTGCCCGTCATGCGGCTATAACGCGCACAAGGATCGCGTTATCGAACGAGATGGCTTTGTGGTCGATCCGTCGGGGCTTTGCTCATACGATGGGCGGACGATAAGTCTGACGCCTGGCCAAGGTCGTTTGCTGCATACTGTGGCATCGGGCAACGGGCGACCGATCAAGGCAGAGACAATTCTAAACCGGATCAGCGACGGCGAGTCCGTCAATCTTTGCCTTGTCCTGATTTCCCAGCTTCGCAAAAAGCTACGGCTTAACAAAGTGCCATGCCCAATCCAAACAAAGCACGGCGCTGGCTACTATTGGGCGCTTCCAGCATGAGACGCCCAATGCGCCCCCCACCCCCAGAGTTTCGGGCGGAATTCATTCGCAAGGGCTGGCGCCACGTCGAGCACCTATACGGCGCACGCACCGACCTAATTCGCAAATGGCTGTTCATGGTCGGGCTGGGCGATGAGGCTACGCGGGCGGCGGTAAGGCGTGGGCTGGTCGAGGCTTAGGATTGGTTGCTATGACTACGCCCGCTGTTAAAAAAACGGAAAAAAACGGAATCGGCAAGGGTAAGGCAGGGCCTGGTCGGCCTAAAGGCGTGCCGAACAAGTCTACCGCCGCAATCAAGGATATGGTGCTTTCTGCGCTCGATAATGTGGGCGGCATCGAATATCTTGAAAAGCAAGCCGTGCTTCAGCCGGTGGCTTTTATGGGGTTACTAGCAAAAATCATGCCAACACAAATAACGGGTGCTGACGACGGTCCGGTTCAAATTGAACGAGTAAAAACCGATGCAGAATCTTTCAAAAGAACAATTGCTGGCATCGCTGCCCGAATCGGAGCGGGCGGCCCTACTTGATTCCGCAAGCGATGAATTGCTGTCCTATCTCAATTGGGATTGGGAATGGCGCGCACGCCCTAACCAGCTAGCGCCAGAAGGGGATTGGCAAACATGGCTGGCCTTGGCCGGTCGTGGCTTTGGCAAGACCGAAGCGGGCGCACAATGGATACGACAGCGGGTTAAGGATGGCGCACGCTCGATTGCCCTAGTGGCCGAGACGCAAAAGGATTTAGAGGAAGTCATGGTCGCGCGGATCATCAAGATCAGCCCGCCCGATGAAATGCCCAAGGTCCGCTATAAGCCCGTCCGCATAACCTGGCCGAACGGCGCCGAGGCTTTGGGCTATAACGGGACCGAACCTGATCAGCTTCGCGGCCCCGAATTCGATACTGCTTGGGTCGACGAGTTGGCCAAGTATCGCTACGCGCGCGACCTCTGGGATATGCTGCAATTCACAATGCGTAAGGGCGACGATCCCCGCGTATTCGTAACCACTACGCCTCGCCCGATTCCAGTGCTGCGCGAACTCATTGCAAACCCGACAACCGTTATCACGCGCGGCAAGACGATGGACAACGCGGCGAACCTTGCCCCCTCGTTTATGAAGGCCGTGATTGACCGCTACGCAGGCACGCGGCTTGGGCGCCAAGAGCTTGACGCGGAAATGCTGGACGATGTGCCGGGCGCGCTGTGGACACGTGCCATGCTCGACGAAACCCGACTAAGGGAAGCTCCGGACTGCCGCCGCATTGTGGTAGCGGTCGACCCTAGCGGCACCAAGGGCGAAGGCAGCGAAGACGGCTTAGGGGATGACATTGGCATAGTCATTGCAGGGCTTGGCATGGATGGACGCGGCTATGTGCTGGCGGATTGGTCGTGCAACCTATCGCCGGAAGGCTGGGGTAGGCGCACGCGCGAAGCCTATGCCCATTTCAAGGCCGACAGGATCGTGGCCGAACGCAACTTCGGCGGGGCAATGGTCGAGGCGGTTATTCAGGCCGTCGATAAGAAACTGCCGGTGACGCTGGTTACGGCATCACGGGGCAAGATCGCCCGCGCCGAGCCTATTGCTGCGCTATATGAGCAAAAGCGTATTTCCCACATCGGGGGCTTTCCCGATCTTGAGGATCAGCTTTGCAGCATGACGCCTTCGGGCTATATGGGCGATAATTCACCAGATAGGGCCGACGCCCTTGTCTGGGCGCTCACCGAATTGATGTTGGGCGGCTCGACTTACAACATTCGCAATATGTGAGGGGTTATTCGCCGTGGTATTGCCAAAGCACGGCATTGCAATAAGCGTGGACCGTGCCAATCGTCATTCCAGTGTTGTGATTGTGGTGCAGATGGTGAGGCCACTTTAGAAAGTTAGGCGGGAACCGCCGCCAATCAATTCGCTTGCTTGTGACCTCATGGGGCGGCGGTTTATCCAGCGCGCTTTTGCAGTATTGGCATTTCCCGCCCTGCAAACGGATATATTCTTCGCGCACCTCGCGCCGTTCATACGCGCTCAATCGCTCATAATTGGCCGGTAGCTTAGTCGGCGGCGTTGCTTTGACGGTGAATGGTAATTGTGCCATGCCTCGCTAGTGCGGGATATTACCCCTATAGTCAAGCCATAATCGGCGGTAAAATTCACCCCCCCCCCCGCGCATAGCCGCACGCTATGGCCAGCATCCTTGCACGCATGAAAGACGGGCTGCTCAACGCGGTTTCCGGCATAGGCACCACAGCCGACCCGCGCATGGCCTCGCGCTATCAATTCTGCCAGCTAGACCAGCACTCAATTCAAGCCGCCTATCGCGGTTCCGGGATGATGCGCAAGTGCATCGACATTCCCGCCCTCGACATGGTGCGCGCGTGGCGCGATTGGAACGCGGACGACGTTGACATTGAAAAGATCGAAGCCGAGGAAAAGCGGCTCGGTCTGCGCCAAAAGATTTACGAGGCCGAAATTCTGCGCGGCCTTGGCGGCGGTGCGATCATCATCGGCGCGCCGGGCTTGCCTAGCGAACCATTGGGCGACATTGGCCTTGGCCAGCTTGCCTATCTGCACGTCATTAGCCGCTATCAGATGACCATTGGCGAGCAGGACCAGGACCCCTTTTCGCCTAACTACGGCCAACCCAAGTGGTTCAAGATAAACGACGCGGCCCAGACCCGCGTTGACCCGTCCCGCATTGTCACTTTTACCGGCGAGCCTATCCCGCAAATGGCGACCGTCAATTGGGAGGATCGGTTCTGGGGCGAGTCGCGCATTCAACGCCTGCTTAATGCCGTCACGAACTCGGACACCGCCCAAGACGCATTCGCGGCCCTGTTGCACAAGGCGCGGATCACGCGCGTCGGCATTCCTGAACTTACGCAGCTAGTCGGCGACCCAGAGGGCGAAACGCTGATCGGCAAGCGCTTGGCCGCTATGGCTGTGGGCGAGTCCGTGCATAACGCCACCCTATTCGACAGCGGGAACGGCTCAAGCAATCCTGGCGAGACCGTAACCGACTTTCAGGTGACTTGGGCGGGGATGGCCGACGTTGCGGGTATGTTTGGCCGCCAGCTTTGCGCTGTGGCCGAGATACCCGAAACCAGAATGTTCGGCACTGCCCCCGGCGGCCTAAACGCTTCCGGCGATGGCCAGCAACAGGATTGGCACAAGCACGTCAACGCCATGCAAGAATTGCGCCTGCGCCCATGCCTCGACAAGCTGGACGTGCCACTGCTGCAATCGGCTGTAGGTCGCGTTGATAAATCCATCTGGTATGACTTCGCCCCGCTCGACGTGCCGGATGAAAAGGCTGTGGCCGAAACCAACAAGCTGCGCGTTGAAACGGCGGTTAAGGCGCAAGAGACGGGCGCGATCCCAGACGCGGCCTTTGCAGAGGGCTTCCAATCGCTTTGCGTTGAGGTGGGCTTGATGCCAGCGCTTGAAACGGCACTGGAAAAGATTGCGGAAGCCGAACGCTTTGCGATGGAGCCGGAGCCGGTTGAGGGGAGTGACCCTAGTGTGTTGACGGGTGAATCGGAGGCGCAATAATGCGCTATGACCTCGCCCAAATGACCCGCAGGGCCAAAAACCCGCGTCGCTCGTCAATCAAAATCCGCGACATTCGCACGCCCACCATGTTCGCGGGCGATTTATACCGCGCCGCGTATCTGCCTGCCATCAACGTATGGGCAGATGCGATACCCGCAATCGTATCCGAATATAGCCGCACCATTGGCCAAACCACAGACTCCCCCGCCGACATCGAACAAAAGATGCAGGAGGCCGAACGCCGCTTCAATCTGCTAGCGCTCACAATCACGCCGAGCATTCAACGCTGGGCCTTGCGAGTCGAATCATGGTGGCGCGGTAAGTGGCGCTCGGCAATCCTGTCCGCAACTAACGTCGACATTGGCACGCTGATCGGCCCTAGCGACGTGCGCCAAACGCTTGAGGCCGCAATCAACTGGAACGTCGCGCTGGTTAAGGACGTGGGGGCCGAGGCACAACGCCGCATGACCTCGATTATTTACGACGGGCTGCGGGGCAATAAGCCCGCGCGCGAGGTGGCCAAGGAATTGCGGGGCGTGGTCGATCTGGGGCGGGCGCGTTCGGTTAGGATTGCGTCGGATCAGCTGGCCAAGCTTACGAGCACGCTGGCGGATGAACGCAGGCGCGAGGCTGGGCTTGATGCTTGGATTTGGCTGCACTCGGGCAAAAGGAACGGGCGCGACGATCATATTGCCCGCGATGGCAAGGAATACAGCGATGCGAACCCGCCCGCTGATATGCCTGGCCAGCTTCCTTACTGTGGTTGCCGTTCGCAGTCCGTGCTAAATTTCGATTAGGCGCGTGCAATTTCCCGCTTGACTACGGGTAACACTACCCGCATAGTCAGCTCCTGACTAAAAGGAGATTGAACATGCAAATTTCATTGGCGGGTAATGGACTGCCCTTGGCCAAGGCAAAGGTAGATGAGGCGCTGTTCGCATTTTTTGCCCTAAAAGACGCGGTGGAAGATACTGCTAGGGAATTGGATGCGGCAGAGGAATTAAAGCAACTGGATGCGAATTGCCGCCATGCCATTCATACATACCTTTATGCAGATGGCGAAAACTCGTCTTGCGATGAGATTGTGGAAAGATCGCGCGCTATGAGTAGGGGCGTCACAAGATACTTTGCCGATTGGTATTCGAAAAACATAATTCCCACTTGACGGCGCGGGATATTACCCTTAGTGGAGTCGGTGTCTTGCAAGTGGGCGCCCCTAAGGCTGGCTTAGAACCCAGCGCTTGCAAGGCACAGAATTAGAGTTTGCGCGGCGGCGTTGTCTGACAGGCTTGTGTAGTCCTCTTGGCACACATCCCGCCGCGCAAAGCCAAGGGAACGCCCATGACCGAACAAACACCATTCGATAATCCAGTGCCGACACTGGTTGTTAAGGCGCGCGGATTTGCCGAACAATCCCCATTAGAACGCGCTGCTAGGGTTTTGGCTGTGAATAACGGCATGGACGCGGAAGCATGGGGAATATGGGAAGAAGATGCCCGCGCCGTGCTTATGGCCGTTCGGGAGCCTAGCGAGGCGATGTTGGATTCTGGCATCTTTCATGGCGACGAGGATGAATATTCAATCCGCGAACGCTTTAAATGCATGATAGACGCGGCTTTGGGGGAGTGATGGTGTGGGCATGGGCGAAGCGGCCCGTGTTAAACGACGCTGCTATGGTGGCTATTGCCGAGTGTTTTAGTATTCCCAAGCCAGTATGCGCGCCCTAACCCATCGGCGGTAAAGCCCCTGCCCCCGCCCGCATATCACGCGGGCCATGCAATTTGCTGACAGCCTCGTTTTAGACGCCCCCAAGCGGACTCGCGACGGATTCCTCGCTGTCAGAGCGAAGGCGGCCCGCGCAGGGGTTTACGATTACGGCGCTACCGAAGTGGGCGGCATTGAACGCGGCTTCAAAGCATCCGACACGGTAAAGGTTTATCGCCCGGCGGACGAAGTGTTTGCAGCCGATAGCGTTGCCAGCTTTCTAGCCAAGCCCGTAACCAACGATCATCCTGCCGAGGCGGTAACTGCCGACAATTGGAAGCAGCATGCGCGTGGCGTCAACATGGGCGCACTGCGCGACGGCGATTATCTCGCGTTTGACCTGGTTATCATGGACGGCGCGCTGATCGCGGACATTGACGCGGGTAAACGCGAACTTTCGAACGGCTATAGCTGCACGTTGGATTGGGGCGCGGGCGTAACCGACGCCGGCCTGAAATACGACGCTATCCAGCGCAACATTCGCGGCAACCACATTGCAGTCGTCGACAAGGGCCGTGCTGGGCCGGAATGCCAAATTCAGAAAGATTCTATCGGCGGTAAACGCTGGTCGAATTGTGACGCAAACCCGCTTGCAATCAGCGGACTCAATGAGGGCTATAAAATGAAAATTACATTGGACGGTGTGCAGGTCACTTTGACCGACGCAAGCGAAGTGCAAGCCGCCTTCGACAAGATCAAGGCCGACGCCGTTGCGGCTTCGGAAAGCGCAACTGCCGCACTGGCTGACGAAAAGGCCAAGGTCGCAACGCTCACCGCCGAAAAGACCGCGCTTGAAGCGAAGGTTACTGCGAACGATGCGGTTGACCTCGACAAGCTTGTCGCTGATCGCGCTGCACTGGTTGCCAAGGCGAAATCGCTTAAGCCCGACCTCGTTGTCGACGGCAAGAGCGCCGATGAAATCCGCAAGGAAATCGTTTTGGCTGCCTTGGGCGATGACGCCAAGGATTTTGACGCTGCCCAGATCACCGCCGCCTTCGCTGTTATCAGCAAGGACGCAAAGGCCGACGACAAAAAGGTCGTGCCGCTCAATCCGACCGTTCGGAACACCGATGGCGCAGATGCCGTCGCCACCATCCGCGCCGCGCGTTACGCATAAGGGGAATTAGAACATGGCAACTCTTCAATCCACATACGGCGAAACCATCGCCAAGGGCTTTCCCGGCATGGTTGCCGATGGCTCGACCAGCAACCGCATTTCGCGCACCTGTGAAGTCGCTGCCGGTATCGGCTTCGGCGTTCCCGTTTATCGCGGTTCGGGCGATCACGGCGCAACCAATGTTGTCGGCACGCTCGCCACCTTCCTTGGCTGGACCGTTGCCACTTCGGCCCTGGGCTACACCGCTGGCCAGGACGCTGACGAATACGCGCAATACGAAAACATGACGATCATGACCGGCGGCGCAATCTACATTTACGTAACCGGGGCGGTCACCGACGGCGCTTCCATTACGGTTGGAGCGGGCGCTGGCCTTGCCGACCTTTACGGTGCCACCGCAGCCGACGCCACGCACATTGCGACGGGCTGGGTTGCTGACGAAACCGTAACCGACGGCGTTTGCCGCATCGTTAAGCGTTAAGCGTTAAGGGGATAATTAAAATGAACGCAATCACTAATGTTTTCGATAGCGTTGCTGGCCAAATCAGCGACCCCATCGGCTTCCTCGCGCTTGACGCTGGCACCAAAAAGCAGGTCATTGCGATCTGGGCAAATCACAATGCCAAGTTTGCCAAAACCTTCGACGAAAAGGCCGACGCCTTTTTCTCGGACGCCCAGCTTGGCTATTCGTTCCTGACTCCGCAGCTTCACCGTATCGAAGCCGAAGTCTATATGACCAAGTATCCAAGCTTCGACATCAACCGCTTTATGACGGTCGATTCCAGCGGCGATATGTGGGACATTGGCACGCTCGTTTATTCGATGGATAAGGCTGGCGAGGCTCGCTTCATGGCGGGTGGCGCGTTCGATATGCCTTACGCATCGACCAACATGACCCAGAACACCAAGAATTATCACTTGGCTGCTATCGGTTATGAATGGAACACGCAGGAATTGCAGCGCGCTGCAAAGCTTGGCCGTTCGCTTTCGAGCGACAAGGCGGGGGCTGCGGTTCTGGCTTCGGAAAAGTTCATCTACGACTCCGCAATGACCGGCAAGACCGAAAAGGGCTGGACCGGCTTTGTTAACGACGCCGTTGCGCCATCGGCACAGGTTGCAGCCGACGGCACCGGCTCTAGCCGCCTCTGGTCGGCCAAGTCGGTTGACCTGATCCTGCGCGACATCAACGAGGCGCTGACTGCGGTTGAAACCGGCACCGGCGAAACGCATATCGCTAACACGCTGGTATTGCCGACCACGGCTTACAACACCATCGCATCGACCCGAGTGGGCGATACGAACGTGACGATCCTGCAATTCTTGCAGGCCAATAACGTAGCCGGCGAATCTCTGACCATCCTCAAGAGCCGCGCGCTTGAAACCGCAGGCACCGGCAGCACTCGCCGCCTGGTTGCTTACGACAACAACCCGCAGGTCGTGAAATTCCACTTGCCTGGACCTCACCAGTTCCTGCCCGCCTTCCAGAAATCCAGCCTCGTTTACGAAGTTGGCGGCATCATGAATGTCGGCGGCGTTGAAGTGCGGTTGCCCAAGGCGATTGTTTACCGCGACAGCTTCTAAGGAGCAAAACGAATGGCGAAGTATCAAAATATCGCCGCTGGTGACCGTGGCATCCGTTCTGTTGACGGTCTTGTAATGGTCCCCGCCGGTGAAGTGTTCGACGGCGAATTGGCCAAGGGTGAGGAAGTGAACGAAGAATGGTTCGCAGCGCCTAAGGCGGCCAAGGCAGAACCTAAGCCGGAAGCTAAGGCTGAATCCAAGTAACAAATACCTTTTAGTCGGGGGATTGGGGCGGGCCGTAAAACGCTCGCCCTATTTTTTTAGGAATTAAAACATGGTAATGCAATTCTCCGACGCGACGGTCCACGCTTCGCTCGACGCTATCGAGACGGCAATCGGCGCCAGCCCTACGCTTGAAATTCGATCCGGCGCAAAGCCAGCAACGAACGCAACTGCGGACGCGGGAACTCTGTTGGCCAGCATTGCTTTGCCTGCCGACTTTTTTGCGGCAGCGGCTACGCGCGCGAAGGCCAAGCTAGGAACGTGGACCGGAACGGGTGCAGCGGCTGCGGGTGCGGGAACGAACGCTGGCCATTTCCGCATCAAGCAGGGCGCGACCTCGCATATTCAGGGCAGCATCACCGTAACGGGTGGTGGCGGCGATATGACGCTCGACAATATCAACATCGCGCAAAATCAGGCGTTCACGGTCAACTCGTTCACGATCACCGGCCCAGCGGCTTAATGACGCTTCCTGCATCATCCGAAACGCTTGGCACCGGCGGCGTGATTGCCACCAGCACGGTTGGCGGCAAAGAATACCAGGTAATGATGCACGCAAGGGCGGATGGCCATATCGTTGGATCGCGCCCTGATTATATTGTCAACTTTCCAGCGGCGGCAAACAGCGCAACGCGGGAGGTTGCCGAAATATTCAACGCGAGCGCGACTCTTGTAATCCGCGTTCGCGGCATCTGGATTATCCCGACGCAGACGGCAATTGTTGGCGCGCAAACCGCATGGGATATAAACAAAATATCGGCGGTAGGGACAACCGGCCTTGTCGCTGTCACCCCTCGACCGATGGACAGTTCAAATGTCGTTACCCTAACGGGCGTGACGTGCGGGCATAGTTCAACGGCAGGCGGAACGCTCAATCATCTTTGGTTTCCGGTTTTCCTATTCAACGAGGAAACTGCCGCTCCGAACGGCCTTATCGCCTATCAAAATCAGTTGCCCACCTATGGTGACACGATTGCGGAGATCGTTTTGCGCCAAAATGAAGGTTTGCAAATCAAAAGCACGGTGGGCGCGGTCGGCCTGACCGGCTGTTTGATGCAATTCACAGTCGATAACTAATGTCTTTGTTGCTGCTCTTTGGGCAGGCGGCTTCGGGCGATCCGATTGCCAACGCATCAAGCGCGTTTGAATTTGACGCCACATCGGCGGGCGGAGTTGCCTTAGCCGCATCTGGCTTGGGCGACTTGGCCATTGCGGGGACTGTGGCGGGTGCTTTGGCCATTTCAGCCAGCGCATCAACTGCGTTTGACCTATCGACCGAATCCACAGCCACAATAAGCGCTGCACCGATTATCGCGGACGCTTCCGGAACGCTAGAATTTAGCGGAACGGCCATAGCGGGGGCAACCGTCGGCGGGGGATTAACCGGCACCCTTGAATTGGCGGGCACGGCCACAGGCGCCCTATCCATTGCAGGCGCATCAACCGGCGCGTGGACGCCCACAGGCGCAAGCGTGGCAACATTGGCCACATTGGCCGCCGGAGCATCGGCGTTCGCATTTGACGGCGCTACGGCGGGGGCTGCGGGCGTTGCTGGGGCTGGGGCAACCGGGCTTGATCTATCCGGCGCTTCCGTTGCCGCTATTGCCATTGCGGCCAGTGCATCGAGCGCGTTCACATTTGAAGGGCTTGCCATTGCGTCTATGCAAGGTGCTGGAAGCATTGGCGAGGCGTCAACGGCGTTTGAATTTACTGGCCAAAGCGCGTCGAGCGTTGGTGTAGCGGCGCAGGCGGAATTCGCCCTATCATTTACCGCATTGGCCGGTGCATCGCTGCCCTTAGCAGCCAATTGCAACGCGCCGTTCGAATGGGATGGGCAATGCAGCGGCGCGCTATCCATTGTTGCGGACTCAGCCACCGCGTTTGACCTCGACGGCGTTGCGGAGGGCGATATTCCGCGCATTCCGATTGCCGCACAAACAATGGGCGCGCTTATCTATTTGGCCAGTTCAACGGCTCGCATTTACAACGATCTGCCCACCGGCAAGCCCGCGATAAGCGCATCAGAACCGAGCACCGCTATTTCAGAATCGCGCATCCGCGTCGGCGGTAACGGGCCGCGTGCCCGTTCAATAGCGTCTAGGCCAAGGAGGCGTGCCGCATAATGGCGATCACTTTAGCATCTAAAGCACCAGACGAGCGTATTGCCTATTTGTGGACGCCTCCGCTTGCCACTGGCGATTCTATTGCCGTTGCACCAGCGCCCTCGGCTATTTTGATTTCAGGCACGGCGGCGACCGACGGCGTTAGCATTGTGGGCAGCGACGTTAAGATATGGCTAATCGGCGGGACCGATGGCGAGGTATCGCAATTCCTTGTCGAGTGCGACACGCTGGGCGGCGAGACGCTGCAAGAAACGCTTTATCTACCCATTAGCTCAACCGCGCTTTCCGCGCTTGGCGCGCAATTGATAACGATCTGGCCAGCCTTTGCCGCCGTCGATCCGGCGGCGATTAACTATTGGCTGGATGAAGCTCTTATCGTCGCCAATTGGGGCAACGATAACGCGCGAATGCTATTGGCCGCGCATTACATGGCCATCAACGGCTTGGGGACGAACGCTGTAACCGGCGGCTTAACCAGTTTCAAATCCGGCTCTGTGGACATGAAATTCAGCGAGGCGCAGGCTAATACAATCGGCTTTGCCCAGACCATTTACGGCCAGCAATTCTCGATCCTTTTGCGTCGGCGTCATGCGGGGCCGCGAACTATTGCGGTCGGGCGAGTGGGCTGCCCATGCTGAATATGGCTCAATTCTTTGCAGGCAAGGCGCTTGCTATTAGCGCAATGTATGGCGGGCCGTATTATGACGCGCTTGTTCATAGCCCCGGCGAGGCGGTTTATGATGATGGCGGCTCGATCATAACGCCAGGCGATGCGACGGTGCGAACGTGCCAAGCGCAAGTCGACAGCGTGACGCAGGATATGCGGCGCGAGGAAGGCTTTGTTGACGGCGATGTTCGGATTCTTGTTCTGGCCACGACGCTATCGGGCGCAATAACGACCGACGATCAGATTGAAATTCTGGGCGGGGCCAATGTTGGCCGGTTTATGGTGCAGTCCGTTAGCCGCGATCCGTTTGGCGTCTATTACGAATTGCGCGGGCGGCCAGCCTAATGGCCATTCGCGGACTTAAGGCGCATTCAGCGCGGCTTAAGGCTTTGCCTGACTTGGCCGTGCGGAACGTGGGCAAGGCATTATTCGCCGCTGGCCAGCTTATTGAGAACGAGGCGGGGCTTTCGATCACGCGCGGGGCCGTATCGGGTAAGGGTCACGTTGCATCGACTCCAGGCGAAGCGCCGAACGCGGACACGCACCGGCTCGACCGCTCAATTGAAACGACCCGCGTTTCGCCGCTCAAGGTCAAGGTGAGGGCTAATAGCGGATATGCGAGCGCGTTAGAATTCGGAACGTCAAAGGTGGCCGCTCGTCCGTTCATGCGCCCAGCGCGAGACAAGAAAAAAGAAGAGGCCCGCGATTTAGTGGCCAAAGGATTGAACGATGCGCTAAAAGCCGCGCGGTCGAGATAGGAGTTATTATGACAAACCCGAACGCACGTAAATTTGCAAAGGCTTGGACCTACCGCACGCCATTGCTCACGATTGAATATGGCGTGGGCGACCTTTGCGTCAATCCCGATGTATTGGCCGCAGCGCAAGCCGCTGGCGTTTTAGAAGAGGAAAAGGCCGATGCCAGCGATGGACCTGCCAAGAGAAGCGCGCCGCGCCGCACTCTCAACCTTAAAGGCTGACACCGACCTAACCGCCATTGTTCCGGCAGCGCGGATTTATTCGCAGCGCGTGCCGACTGCGCCCGTATGGCCATTTATCAAGTTCGGTCCTGTGCAGGGCTTGCCGGTTAGGGCCGCTTGCACGCGCGGGAGCGTGATTAGCTTTAGCGTCCACGCCTTCGCCAAGGCCTTGGCCAATGAAACGGCAGAGGATTATGCGGGGCGCATAGGCGCGCACGTTAAAGCGGCGCTCGACGGCTCGCGCGCCACGTTCACCGGTGGGACCGTGCGCTATACCGTGGGCGAGGAACAATTACTGATCGACGGGGCCGAGGCCGATGCCATGCACTATTTCGCCGTTGTCAGCGCGCGCGTTATCGCTTAAGCTATCGCGCCCATGCAGATTGCCCTAGCCCTTATCAAGCGCCTTGTCGCCACTGGCCAGATCGATGCGGATGACATTGCGGCAATATGTGAGCAATTGGGCGAATCCGATGCAATGGCTGTGCAGGCTGCTTGGGTTGAGGGATTGGCGCCGGACGAGGAATTTAAGCCGACGTTGCGGGTGGTGGATTAGGCGTCGGCCTCGAAACGCTCTCGCAATCTTGCCATGCAATCTGTCTGATTTTTAACGCCAAGCATATCCCACACTTCCGCAAGCGCGCCAGTGCTGGCTTGGGCTGCCATGCTATCGTCGGAATAGCCTTGCGCCCAATGCGGTCGCATTGATTCAATGTATTCCTTTTGCTGCTTTAATTCCAAGCGCAATTCGCAAATGATGGCCTCCGCCGTTTCGATGTAATTTTCGACCGGCGAAACGCTGGCGCGCAAAGCTTCCCGCGCATTCGCATAATTTTTCAAATCAACCATAATCAAATCCTCTTAGTCAGTCCGCACACAATGCGGGTAATATCCCCCATAGTCAACCCATAAAATAACGGCGGTAAATAACGCCCGCGCACGAACCTAAGGTTGCCCAAATTTAATGGGGAATCCTGAATATGTCGCTGCCCGTCGAATATGATTTCGCGCTGATTAAATATAGCGATATGGAAGTCGTGCCAGCTTTCACGACCCTTTGCGGCGTGCAGGACGTTACCGTTAATCAGGTGGCCGAAACATCGAGCCGCCGAGTCCGCGATTGCGCGACTCCGAATACGCCCGGCGCGCAGAAGCTGAAAATTCTCGGCACAAGCTGGACCGCAACCGGCACCGGCTTGACCAATTCGACAATCCGCACGGTTATCGAGACCGAACTGTTCGCCAAGAAAATCAATTACAAGATCGAATATTATGCCGATGACGGCACTGCGACCGGCGATCTGCTCGGCACGCACGCTGGCCTTGCGGTCTTGAACGCCGACAATATGAGCATTTCGACCGAGGGCGAGTCCAGCCAGGAATTCACGTTCGAAGGCGAGGGCGAACTCACTTACACCGCAGCGCCGTAATTTATGGACACCGCCGTTGACTTGAAATTTGCCGACGGCGAATATCGTTTTTGGCTGCCTTGGCCGCAAGTGTTCGAACTGGAACGCAAGTGCGGCTATGTTGGCCATGACGGTGGCCGTCGGCCTAAATCCATATTCCAGATATTCAACGAGATGGGCGAACTATCGGCCAATGCGCTCGACATTAAGGAAACGATTCGACTTGGCCTAATTGGCGGCAATCATGGTCTTGTCGATGGCGAAGAAATAAAGGTTGGCCCGCTAACCGCAGCCCAGATCGTCGAAGAATATGTTTACCCGGCTCGCCCTCTGGACGAAGCCATGCAACTAGCCGCCACTATTTTGCACGCGGCTATTGCGGGGGTGGACTTAAAAAAAAAGGCGGTAACGGAAGCCGAAGCAAACAGCCAGAACCCTTCCGAAAAGGCGCAATAATAGCAAACTGCGGCGCGCTGCATTTGGATTGGGAGCGCACGTCATTGTCTGCATATTTCGAGACACTTGAAGCGCACAACGATGCGCAATCCGGCACCACTAAACAGATCAGCGGCACCGAAGCGGAACGTCTGCGTGCATTCAATGCGGCGCATGGGGTGCATGTATAATGGCTGCGGAAGTCGATCCTCTTGTTCTCGAAATTACGGCAAAGCTTGATGGCTATAAAGCGCAACTGCGCTCGACGACCGCGCTCGTAACCGATTCTCTTGGCCGCCAAGAAAAGGCCGCTATCCGATTAGAACGCCAGATGCAGCGTTCATCCGGCGCCATATCCGGCAGCCTAAAGGGCATTGCCGCGTCTTTGGCCGGTGCGTTTAGCGTCCAGCAAATTGGCGGCCTGATCGACAACTTTACGCGGCTGCAAAACTCGTTACGGGTGGCAGGGCTTGAGGGCGAAGGGTTGGCCAATGTGCAGGGCAAGTTGCTTGACCTGTCCACGCGCTACGGCGTTAGCATCAATGAACTGGCCGATCTTTACGGCAAATCGTCGCAGGCCGCGTCCGATCTGGGCGCGTCCGAAGCGCAATTACTTCAAATCACCGAGGCCAGCGCCCAAGCCCTAAAGATCACGGGAACGAGCGCGGCGCAAGCGCAGGGCGCATTGCTTGGCCTTACCCAAGCTCTTTCGTCGGGAACGGTGCGCGCCGAAGAATTCAACCAGATTAACGAAGGCGGCTTGCGCCCGCTTTTGCAGGTCGCGGCTGCTAATGAGAAATATGGCGGCAGCGTTGCCAAGCTTCGCAAAGCGGTCATTGACGGCAAGGTTAGCAGCCAAGAGTTTTACGCGGCCATCCTAAAGGGCAGCGCCGAACTGGATTCTAAAGCCAGCAAGGCAACCCTAACGCTTGCGGGCGCGTTCACGGCATTGGCCAGCCAGCTAACTGTCTATGTGGGCGAGGCGTCGGCGGCCAATGGCGTAACCGCCGGGCTGGCAGCGGGCATAGGTGTGCTTGCAGACAATCTGGACACAATCATTCCGCTTCTGGCCATTATCGCCACTGGATTGGGCGTCGGGCTTGTGACAAATGCGATTGCGGCGCGCGTATCGCTGGCAGCGGTGGCCGCACAGGCCGCAGGCACGACCGGCGCGCTGGCAACTATGGGCGTTGCTGCTCGCGGTGCTGGTGCGGCTCTGCTAACCGCGTTCGGCGGCCCCGTCGGGTTGGCCGTCACTGCCTTGACGCTGGGCATCGGATTCCTTGTCACGCAAACCAGCGAGGCGGCAGTCGCGGCACAAGCAAACGCACGCGCGCAGCAAATATCGGCGGACGCTTCGCAATCCGGCGCGACGGCAGCGGAACGCTTGGCCAGCGCCCACGGCAAAGCCCGCGACGAAGCATTGGCACTGGCACGCGCCGAGCGCGAGAACATCAAGCAAAAGCTGGCCAGCGCCCGCGCATCGCTCATATTGGCGCAGGCCGAACTCGCACGCGCAAAGGCATTTAGCGCGGCGCAGAATCAGGCTTCCATCGGCGCATCGACTCCAGGCGGCGGGCTTTTCATTCAAGGCACCGGCGACAAGCGCAAGGCATTGGCAGCGCAAGGCGTGGCCGATCAGGAAGCGCGAATCGCTGGTCTTGAAAAAGGGCTGGGCGCGATTGATACCGCAATCCGCAATGGCGCGGCGCCCAAGGTTAGCGCCGTCGGCGATCCCGATAAAAAGAAAAAGGGGCGCGCGGGCCGCGAAGGCCCGACCGCAGCCGAAATTGAGGCGCGGTTCAATAACGAACTCATTGGCCTAACGCAGCAAACGCTATCCGCCCAGCAATCCATCGCCAAGTCGGCAGAGGAAAA
>JAZKGS010000131.1:0-19410 GCA_040385805.1 Pseudomonadota bacterium
CGGGCGAGCGCCGCCAACGCCTTTTTCATCGTGGCCTTGTCGATCTCGCCATCACCAGCGAGGCAAGCGCCAAGTTTTACGCGGCTTTTTTCATTGTAGATTGGCATGGGCGCGCGGGGCAGCCCCGCATAGACCACAAGCCGAACTGTATTTGAGCCAATATCTATGACGGCCTGCCGCACCGCCTTCATCTCTGTCGGACGAGGCTCAACGTTGGAACCTTTTTATCATCTGCAAGCGCGCCTCCGCGGCCAGAAAGTGACGCGTTGGTCATGAAATAATGATGCAGATTAAATGGCATTTTTCCAGCTTTCACCCTTTCATAGCGCCCATCGGGCCGCAGCATCCAGCTTTGCTGGTTGTCGAGCAGGTTTGCAACCATAACCTGATCAAGGATCTGGTCATGGACGGTAGGGTTCTCAATTGGCAGCATATATTCTACGCGGCGGTCGAAATTGCGTGACATCCAATCCGCTGAGGAAATGAAAACTTTGGCGTCGGGATTGGGCAGGTCCGCGCCATTGCCCATTGCCCAGATGCGGCTATGCTCAAGGAAGCGTCCAACGACCGACTTCACGCGAATGCGCGATGACATGCCCTTGACGCCCGGACGCAGACAACAAATACCGCGCACGACAAGGTCGATTTCGACGCCGGCTTCGCTCGCCTCATATAATTTGTCGATGACCGCCTTATCTACCAGCGAATTGAGCTTCGCCCAAACCGCTCCCGGGCGTCCGGCAGCAACATGGGCAATCTCGTCGTCAATCAATGACATGATTTTTTCACGCAGTCCAAGCGGGCTCATCGTTAAAATCTGAAGTCCCGTGGGTGGGATATAGCCCGTTATATAATTGAAAATCTGCCCGGCATCATGGCCAACACGCGGGTCGGCAGTGAAGAAGCTTATATCGGTGTAAACCTTGGCCGTAATCGGGTGATAATTCCCCGTACCCAAGTGGCAATAGGTGCGGAACCCGTCGGCTTCGCGGCGCACCACCAGCGAAATCTTGGCATGCGTTTTCATGTCGACAAAGCCGTAGACAACCTGAACGCCCGAATTTTCAAGCTGCGACGCCCAATGGAGATTCTGCTCTTCGTCGAACCGTGCCTTAAGCTCGACAATGGCGGTGACGGATTTTCCGGCCTCCGCTGCTTCGCACAAGGCGCGAATGACGGCGGATTGCTTGCCTGCGCGATAGAGCGTCTGTTTGATAGCCACCACATCGGGGTCAAGCGCGGCCTGTTGCAGGAACGCCAACACAACGTCGAAGCTTTCATAAGGGTGGTGGATGACAATGTCTTTTTGGCTGATCGCCGAAAAACAGTCGCCGTCATGTTCCAGTATGCGTTCTGGAAAGCGCGGGGAATATGGCGGGAATTTGAGCGTGGGCCGATCCTCGTCCACCAATTGCCCTAGGTCCCCAATGCCCAAAAACCCAACCGTTTCAACAACGATGGAGGCGCCAGCGCCGAGTTCCGAGCGGATCAAGGTCGCCAGTTCGCTTGGCAGTCCTTTTTCAAGCTTCAGCCGGATAATTCGTCCGCGGCGGCGACGCTTGATGGCGCTCCGAAAATAACGGACCAGGTCTTCAGCTTCTTCCTCAACTTCAATATCGCTGTCGCGAATGACGCGGAATGCGCCAGCAGCGACCAACAGATAGTCGGGGAACATCTGGCCTACGAAATGCTTGATCAACGCCTCGATGGTCACAAAGCGCGTGCCGGGGCCGGGCAGTCGGACAAAGCGGACCAGCGACTGCGGGATCATAACCAGCTGCCGCACGACTTCACCGTCGTCCTTGCGGCGCATGTCGAAAATTAGGCTAATGCCTTGATTGGGAATGAACGGAAAGGGATGCGCCGGGTCAAGCGCCTGCGGGGTGAGCACGGGCAAGATTTGTTCGCGGAAATATTTGCCGACCGCCGCCTGATGGGTTTTTCCGATTGCGGCTGGTTCGACGACTTTAATGCCCTCGCTGGCCAATTCCCGCATCAGCTTGCGCCAGAGCTTTTGCTGCTGGATCATCAGCCTGTCGGCAGCCGCAACGGTGTCGGCAAGCTGTTCAGACGGTGTACGGCCATCAATCGATAGCTCTTCGATATGACGTTGCTGCTGCCCGCGAAGGCCAGCCACCCGGACCATGAAAAATTCGTCGAGATTGGTACCTGAAATCGACAGAAAGCGAAGTCGCTCCAATAAGGGATGCGCCGGGTTCGACGCCTCTTCCAGCACGCGCTCGTTAAATTTTAACCAGGACAGCTCGCGGTTAAAATAGCGGGCATCGGTTGGCGTTCTTCTGGCTTTCAATCTGCTTGTACCGGGCACGGGCTTCACGAAAAATTTTTCCTTCTTCAAATGTTATAGCGCGGTGCCATGTAAACATTGCATAATTACGGCAGCAGACATGCCAACTGTAGCAGCATTAACAATCACATGTCATCGTTGATATGGAACCAAGTCACAAGCCCTGCCCGTGTATAGCCCGCGCGATGCGGGCTTGGGCGAAAGATTTGTGGCAATAATGGACCCGAGGAGGGCGGGGCTGACAACTTGGCCTAGACAGTAATCGCCACTTCGCGCATGAACCTTGGCATGACTGTCTGGTTTCATGAAAAACTCGATCTTGCGGCGCTGACTGCGAATGGTTCAAATTGTATGCCGGGTTTTGTCGGCATCGAATTTATCGATTATGGCGACAATTGGATAAAGGCGCGGATGCCGGTCGATGCCCGCACGAAGCAGCCTTATGGGCGGCTTCATGGCGGCGCATCGGTGGTGTTGGCGGAAACCGTGGGGTCTGTGGCGGCGGCGATGACGGTTGATCCGACCAAGTTTGCAACCGTGGGCATGGAAATCAACGCCAACCACATTCGTCCTGTCAAAGACGGTTTTGTATTTGCGACGGCGACATCGGAATCGATTGGCCGGACCACGCAAATCTGGTCGATCCGGATAGAAGACGAGGCGGGGAAGCTGGTCTGTATCTCGCGGATTACGATGGCGGTCATTTCCACCGACCGCGCATAATTTATTGCCTAACGGGCGGTTGACGTCCACGGGTAGTCAGGACATGACACCGTTAGACAGAATTTGGGATTTGAGCGAATGTCGCTACGTTATGTGAGAGAATTTAAGGGCTTTGCCGGCGTCAGGCTTGAGGCCGACGATATCGGTTCCGCCGATGACCCGTCCATTGTCTTGCTGCACGGCTTTGGCCAAACGCGCAAAGTTTGGGAAGATGTGGCGATTGGTCTGGAGCAGGCCGGACGCCACGTGATCAATGTTGACCTGCGCGGACATGGCGGTAGCGAGTGGCCAGCCGATGGCCGCTATGATTTTAACGCTTATGTCGAGGATTTGCGTGCCGTTCTTGGGCAAATGCGCACGCGGCCGGTGGTAGTTGCGGCTTCACACAGCGCGTGGATTGCGACGATGGCGCTGGCCGAAGACGCAGCGACCTTGGCATCAGGCCTGATTTTTGTGGACCCGCCCGCGGACCATGCGGCCGGATCAGTGCGCGCGGCGGCTGACCGTATGTCGGTAGCGCTTGGGCAAGGTTTAAACCGGGCAGATTACGACAATGCCATTTTTGCAGCGTTTGATGCCAATGGGGTAGCCGAAGCGCTCACGGAAGCTGCATCGCACATCGCGTTGCCTTCGCTGATCATTCGCGGTGCATTGGGACCGCTTGACCCCAACAGCGCGCAGCCCGACTTTGTGGATACATTGCCCAATGTCGAAGCCATTGACGTTGATGGCGGCGGCCTGCTGATCGTGGCGGAGCGGACAGAGGCGTTTAACGGGCTGCTCATCGACTTTTTGGAGCGCAAGCAGCCACGCTTTATTCCCGAATACCGCTCAGGCTCCGATGCGCGAACCTTGCGTGATGCGATGGGATGCTTTGCCACTGGCGTGACCATCATCACTGCGCATTCGCCCGATGGACGGCCAATGGGACTTACCGCCAACAGCTTCACCAGCGTGTCGTTGGACCCGCCCTTGTTGCTCGTCTGCATCGCCAATAATGCTGGTAGCGCCGAGACATTGCGGTCAATTGACGACTTTGCAGTCAACGTCCTGCAAATCGGGCAGCAGCCAGTCTCCAACCTATTCGCCGGAAAAAGCGAGGACCGCTTTGCCGGAACGCGTTGGGAAGTCGGGGAATATGGCGCGCCAATCTTGCCAAGCTCGCTTGGCGTATTCGAGTGCAAACGCCATGCGTTGCACGAGGCTGGCGACCATTTTATCTTGGTTGGCCGCGTGGAAAAGGCGAGCTTTGAACCGCGGCGTGATCCATTGCTCTACTTCCGTGGCAAATATCGGCGCTTGCATTTCACCTGAACCGCCGCTCGCATTGACTCCAGGCCGCCGATGACCTAAACTGGTTGCAAATGTAACCAGTTTTTCAGGAGCGCGATTATGGCTGATTTGTTCGAAAACCCATTGGGTCTGGATGGGTTCGAATTCATCGAATTTTCCGCGCCGGAAAAAGGCCTGCTTGAACCTGTGTTCGAACGCATGGGTTTCAGCCGCATTGCAAGGCATCGGTCGAAGGATGTCGACCTTTGGCGTCAGGGCGAGATCAACCTGATCGCTAATTACGAACCTAAAAGCCCGGCGGCCTATTTCGCCGCCGAACATGGCCCATCGGCTTGCGGCATGGCGTTTCGCGTCAAGAACGCGCGCGTCGCCTATGACGAAGCAATTGCCCGCGGAGCAGAACCTGTTGAAACACGTACTGGTCCAATGGAGCTTCGTCTGCCCGCCATCCGCGGCATTGGCGGCGCGATGATTTACCTTGTCGACCGCTACGGCGATGCGCTGTCGATTTATGACATTGATTTTGATTATCTGCCCGGCGTGGATCGCAATCCCGTGGGCGCTGGCTTTAAGATTATCGATCATTTGACGCACAATGTATATGGCGGGCGCATGGCGCATTGGGGCAGCTTTTATGAGCGCGTCTTCAACTTTCGCGAAATCCGTTATTTCGACATCAAGGGCGAATATACGGGTCTCACCAGCCGCGCGATGACTGCGCCCGACGGCAAAATCCGCATTCCGTTGAATGAAGAAGGCAAGGCCGGCGGCGGGCAGATCGAGGAATATCTGCGTGCGTACAATGGTGAAGGCATTCAGCATATCGCCTTTTCCTGCGACGACCTCCCGGCCTGTTGGGACAGGCTGAAAGCGCTTGGCACGCCCTTCGCCCCGCCGCCGCCCAAAGCCTATTATGACATGCTTGAGGAACGTTTGCCCGGCCATGGTGAGCCAGTAGACGAACTGCAATCACGCGGCATCTTGCTTGATGGCTCGACCGAAGATGGCGACCCGCGCCTGTTGCTGCAAATCTTCTCGCAGACCATGATTGGGCCGGTGTTCTTCGAATTTATCCAACGCAAAAAGGATGAAGGTTTTGGCGAAGGCAACTTCACTGCCTTGTTCAAGAGCATTGAGCGTGACCAGATTGAACGCGGTGCATTGAAGGTAGAGGAGCCAGCAGAATGAACGCCCCCATTAAGTTGAGCCGCATCCATCACGTGGCCTATCGTTGCAAGGACGCCAAGGCGACGGCGGATTGGTATGCCCATGTGCTGGGCATGGAGTTCACCACCGCATTTGCTGAGGATCATGTGCCCTCGACGGGGGAATATGACCCATATATGCATATCTTCCTCGATTGCGGCGGCGGGAATGTCATCGCTTTCTTTGAATTGCCTAACCAGCCCGAAATGGGCAAAGACCCCAACACGCCCCCTTGGGTGCAGCATATTGCGTTCGAGGTTGCTGACCTTGACGCATTGCTTGCGGCCAAAGCGCACATTGAGGCGCAAGGTATCGACGTTGTTGGTCCGACCTTTCACGGTATTTTCCGGTCGATCTATTTCTTCGACCCCAATGGCCACCGGTTGGAACTCGCATGCAACATTGGCACGCCCGAACAACATGACGAATTGAAACGCGTTGCGCCGTTAATGCTTCAAGAGTGGAGCGAGACGAAAAAAGCGCCGCGTCATGCGGATTGGCTCCATATCGACCCCGACAAGCAGGCTTAAGTCGCAGATACCTGATCGATCCCATAAATGGGGGAACCTTGGGTGAAATCCCAAGTTACAATCGAGAGGGGAGTCCCGTACTAAACGACCGGAGGCGCGATTGCGCGCACACCCTTGAACATGGGGCAGGCATGATCGAAAATTCAATGGCATCACAAGGCAACCCGGCGAATGCAACCGGGCGTTTCGTCATGGGTGCTCAATCTAGCCCTATTCCGATGCTCCTGATTGATGGAACTGAAGACCACAAGATTTTGACGGCCAATTCCAGCTTTCTACGGATGTTCGGGCGCGACGATTGCCACATCGTTGGCCAGCCGCTGGCAACAGCATTAAATACATTGCTGGATGCACAAAAAATTGAATATGTGATCGAAAGACTGTCGCTCAATCAACCAGGGACATGGGAAATTGACGCCAAGCGGCTGGACGGTGTCATTACATCCATAAGCATTGTCGATTGTCCTTTGCCAGTTATGGGTCTGGCCCAACCCCAGCACGTGCTGTCTTTTTATATGCCCGGGGTCGAAGCATCACAGACCAGACTTAGCATCGAAGAGCTACGCGCTGCTTATACGCATGCGCCTGGTTTCATTGCGACCACCGAGGGCGCGGACCATCGCCTCACGTTCGCGAACGACTCATTCAAGAAATATGTCGGAAAGCGCCAACTGGAGGGTTTGACAGTTATCGAAGCTATGCCCGAAACTGTTGCGCAGGGCTTTATCGAGCTACTTGACCAAGTGTTTGCGACCGGCATCCCATATCATGGCAAGTCGGTGCCCTACGAGTTCCCGGATGCGGAGACTGGCGAGTGGAAACGCAATTATGGTGACTTTGTTTATGCTGCCGTGCGCGACGCCAATTCGAACATTGTTGGTCTGTTTTGCGAGGGATATGACATCACAAAGCAAAAAGAGGCTGAGGCTGCGGTTGCCAATCTGAAAACGCAGGTCGCCCATGCGTCGCGCGTCAACGCCATGGGGACTATGGCAACAACTTTGGCACATGAACTTAACCAGCCGCTCACCGCAATCCTGAATTTCGTAACCGGCGGGCTTCGCCTGTTGGAGCATCCGGGTGCAGACATTGATGTCATCAGACAAGCCATGTTGTCTATTCAGGAATCGAGCGAACGCGCTGCATCCGTTATCCGCACGTTGCGTGACCTCACGGACCGCCGTGTCCGCGCAAGCACCGAATTTCAGCTGAAACTTGTTGTTACAGAAGCGCTTAATCTTGTGCGTAATGGCTGCTCGGTGAATACTATTTTATATGCCGATATTGATCCTGACCTAATGATCAGGGGTGACCGCGTGCAAATACAGCAGGTGATTATCAATCTGGTCCGCAATGGCTGCGATGCTGTTGCTGGGGTGGAAGAGCAAAAAGTGTATGTCACCGCACATGCCATGAACGATGAAGTCGTTGTTTGTGTTCGGGACATCGGGCCAGGTGTCGCCGCAGAGTCAGCGCAAGACATTTTTACATGGGTAAACTCATCCAAGGAAACCGGAATGGGCTTAGGCCTATCGATCTGCCGCACGATTGTTGAAGCGCATGGCGGACGCATCTGGTTAGAAGACTCGAGCAACGCCGGGTCGGAATTCCGCTTTGCAATTCCGGCTACGTCGCACGCCTTATCTTAAGTTACCATAAGTCAGTTGCAGAATGGATACTGGCGTTGAAAGTTGAATACCAACGCGTTCGCCTTGCACCCACTTCACCATGGCATTCAAAATCTTGCCGTCGCTTAGATTGACCAGAAGCTGTTGTTCCGGAACTACGGGGAGGTCTGTCTCGACCATCATCCCTGTTTTTGAAACGTTGCGGATCCGTGCACCCGATGACCAGCTCGAAAGGCTTATCTTGGCTGGAAAGCGGGTCGCCTGCCGCGGCATCCGCTCCTGATGGCATGGCGAATGACCAAGATCGATGTGCGCGCATTCAGGAAGCACGTCGAGTAGCTTGGAAAATTTCATCCCAAAGCGGCCATCCTGGATCCATCTTACACTTCCAGCCACATGCGTCAGGTCATCAAGGCTGATATAAACAGTTTGCCCAAGGCGGAGCTCGATATCTGTCATGCCACGCAAACCGCTGCGTGAAATATCCGTCACGGTTAGGTCGCTTTGTAATCGCACGACATGAATTTGAGCACGTAGAAGCACGCGCTGCCTGTCCTCTTTCCTGTTGGAATGCAGTGGCGCGGCCTCCACTGCTGGCGACATCCATTTTTCTGTACTCATCGTCTCATATGGCATGTGTTGAACGCCCCCTCCCAAAGTACCGCTCATAAATGACCCATCACCTAGCCGTAATAATCACTGTGCCTTCAGCGCGACCGCCTCGGCCGTCACTAAGGACATAGTTGATCTTGTCTGGCTGGCGGGACGCTGACGAATTGGCAGCATAGGCCACCAAGCCGTCTGACGTGTATGCAACGGCACCAAATTGGGCATAAGCTGCAATGACTGTCAGCGTGTCCCGATTTGCATCCAGATCGTTTGCAACGACATTGAAAGCGTGGGCCGCATTGTCCAGATCGACATAGTCCGTTACCGCCATTGGCGGTGCGTTTACGCCATCCGAAACTTTTTCAGAAATATTTGCGAGTGTTGTTTGCGCCAAATCCGGGCCCTGCCCATTGGCATATCCGTGCGCGGGTAAGGACGCTGCAAATATCGCGAGCGCCATGGCTTTGGACATGTGCGCTCGCGCCCGAGGGAGAGTTATAATATTTTCGGAAAGTGAGGGAATTTTTTGCGCCATGATAACGACTTTCCTTTGACCGACTGCAGCATGGGATATGCGCCATCTTATAGTGTAAAGAACTGGAGTGGCGGCGGGTGTGGGGCCCGCCGCCGGTTGGCAGGGACCAGACCGCCAACTCGTCCAGATAGCCCCCAAAGTGTTAACGGCTGGATGCTGATACACCTCGGAAAAATACGGTGCGGGGGAAAATAAACCCAACTTTATCAACGATTCATAGAGGGGTAGCCGTCACATATTTCACTGACATATGTGTTAACTGTTTACCCTATGCGGTCTCGCATGACGGCTGATACATATGCGGCGAGTTACAAATTATTCGGCTTGGCGGCAAATTCCAATAGCATCTGCGTCAAGCGATCGGTCAGACGCCGTTGAATGGTTTGCGAGTGATTGCCGAGCAGCTCAGTTACATGTCGCGCGACATATTGAGACCGGCCATGATAAGCCATTTGCCACCCGGAAAAAATACGCGCGGTTATCGGGTGCCGCGCTGTGACGATTATGTTGGCATGCCGGGTGTCGATACTGATTGCGGTCAAGACCAGCTCAATCGATTCCGGTGGCCCTTCAAGAATCTGGGCAAAATGCGACCCGGTGAAAAGGAGCGCGCCAGTTAGCGTTAAGCATGCATTTCTCGCGCTCGAAACTCTGACTAGTCGGGCAATGGCCGTTTCGACATCGGCAGCTTCAATACGACTTTCGCTAATATAGACCAATCGTTCCAGGGACATAAGTTATCGTGCTTTTGTCGCCAGAAGCGAGGCCATACGGGCAGATTTGAATGGAACAACATTCGCGTTGCGTGTCAGCCGCTTTACAACATCGGGTATGTCCGCAGCAGCCCGGGCGGCGCCGTAAAGATAGCCTTGCCCTAAAGTGCATCCGCAATTTCTGATAAAGGCGGCTTGTTCGTGCGTCTCGATGCCTTCTGCCACCGTTTCCATACCAAGGCTGGAACCAAGGCCGATCAGCGCGCGCACAATCGCGGCATCGTCAGAACTCTTCCCAAGCCCGGCAACGAATGATTGGTCGATTTTAAGAACATGCACCGGAAATTTCTTCAAATGGGTAAGTGAGGCAAACCCGGTTCCGAAATCATCCAGCGCAATTCTGACGCCGCGTTTCGAAAGCGTCGTCAACGCACGCAATACATGATGGCTACCGCGATCCAGAAAAACACTTTCGGTGACTTCAACTTCGATCCGACGAGGCGAAAGTCCCCGCATTTTTAGCCCGGCTAGCAAGCGTTCGGCAAAGTCGTTGGCGGCAAAATCGCCTGCACAAGTATTCAACGCAACCTGACCAAAATTCACCCCATCGGCGACCCATTTCTGCATATCGTCAAGGACGAGGTTCATCATCCGGTCGCCTATCACGAGCGCTAATTCCGTATCCAGAAACGCAGGCGCAATCATATGTGGCAGACCCAACCGGCCCGTAGTTTGGTCCCAGCGAAGCAAAGCTTCGAAACCAGTCAACTCGCCCGATAACATATCTATCTTTGGCTGGTAGTAAGGAAATACCCGGTCCTCTTTAATCGCCGTACGTGCAAGCGCGGTCATGTTGATTTCACGTTCGAAATCAGTTTCCATATCGGGATGGAAATTAACCGCGCAGCCACGATTGGTTTTTGCGACGCCTAACGCAAGGTCACCACATTTGATCAATGCTTCGGCCGTTGACGCATGTTCGCCATATACGGCAATACCCATGCTCGCACGACATTCAATCATCCGGCCATTGAATTCCAGTTTCTCGCGCAAACGCATGTTTAGCGATTCTGTTATGGTAGCCAGATGTTTGCGCGCTTTTACCGACGTCAGAACAATACCAAATTCATCACCGCCCAAACGCGCGACGGTATCGCCCTCACGCACTACATCGCGCAACCGGGACGCAAAGGCGCACAAGACAGCGTCACCGGCGTCATGTCCCAATGAGTCGTTGATTTGTTTAAAGTGATCGACGTCGATCAGGATGACGGCAACACCTGAATCATCGCGGTCGGCATTGCCAAGGGCATGGGCTAGCTGGCTATGGAACAAGGTCCGGTTACCCAAATGGGTAAGGGAGTCATGCGTGGCGATCCACTGCAATGCGGTCGCTACGGTGCGTTGTTCGGCAGCGCGGCTGTCCCGCTCCTTGATTGAACGGCGCAATTCTAGCTGGGCTTCGACCTGCCGCGCCAAAACGCGCAATGTCATCTGCTGAATTTCTGTGAGGCCAGCCGGACGCGCAACGGAGTCCAGCACGCACAACGTCCCCATCGGTGTGCCATCTGACGCCAGCAATGGCATACCAGCGTAAAAGCGCAGGTCCGGATCTCCCGTAACAAGGTCGTTGGCGGCAAACAACGGATGCTTGCTAGCGTCAGTGACGATAAAAATGTCGGGTTGGCGGATTGCATAAGCGCAGAACGAAACGGAAGTGGGTACTTGGCGCACACCTAAGCCAAGCTCAGATTTGAACCACAGCCGATCCTCGCACACGAAACTAATCGCTGCAAAAGATACTTCACAAACCGCTGCTGCCAAACTCACGATTTCATCAAATTCAGGTTCGGCCGGGGTGTCCAGTATATCATAGCGATTTATGGTGGCGCAGCGCTTGCTAATCTCCGCCGCCCGCTCGGTGGGCGACAAGCTTGGGAGATTAAAATCATCAGTTCCGCACAGCATTTTCACAATATTGGCGCCCATTATTTTGTGTAACATAACCCAATAGCAGGCGACGTTACCCACGCCAGATCGGGAAAGTGCGGGGCGCGTGGCAAGGAACTCTTAACCTATTGAACAAGGAAGTAACATAACGTAACGCGATTATATGGGAACCCCATGCTATTAGCATGGCGGCACAGCTACATTCTGAGTTGCAAGTACCGCTAAGTAAGGAAATCCGATGCGCCCACGGCCTGTTTCCGAGACACATCATGCGCATTGGACACATATGCTGTCGACCATGCCCGGCGCGCCTGTCTATGTCATTGACGATGAAATTGACGTTCGGCGATCGCTACATTTTCTTTTGTCGACCATCGGGTTGGTAAGCTGGCCATTTGCGTCGGCTCAAGATTTTCTTGATAATTTGTCTACACTGGAACCAGCGCCGATCTTGCTGGATATTCGCATGCCGTCGATAGATGGTCTTCAACTCATGTCCATTATGCGTGAACGCGGCATCAATTGGCCAACCATCGTCATCAGCGCGCATGGTGACATTCAGGTGGCCGTCAAGGCGATGAAACTGGGAGCAGAAGAGTTCCTGGAAAAGCCGTTCAATTTTGACCAGCTTGACCTGTGCCTGCAATCCGCGTTTGCGCGATTGGCTGACCTTAACAATAGCTTTGCCGCGCGCAATGCGGCGCGCGCAGCTTTTGCGTTGTTGAGTCCCCGCGAAATTGAAGTAACCGATGTTCTAATGCAGGGAATCCCAAACAAAACCGCCGCGCATATGCTTGATTTGAGCGTTAGGACTGTTGAAATGCACCGTGCCAATGCTTTGGCAAAACTGAATGTTAAAAGTATGGCGGCGGTTATTCGTTTGGCTGGCTTGGCGGAGCTTGACCAAAAACGGAGCGATCCAAGCAACAAAGAATTAGCCGGATAGGTCAATTCCAGCGCTTTGCTTAAAGCCCTTCGCGCCCTTACTGCGTATTAGCTTTAGTCTGCCCGCCAATGTTGGGCCGCCGCATCAAATAGTTTCTGGGCAGCGAGGACAGCGGCAGGGGCGTTGGGCGCCGTGGCGTCAGCGCCCATGGTTACGGTCAGGTGCGGATCCTGCGTAAACATAGGTCCACCCACCATAATGCCGATGTCAGAATTCTGCGACTCACTGCGGATTTGCGCGACGACCGATTTCATCGCCGCAAGCTGGCCATCCGACCCGGCAGTAAGTCCAATCACTGCAAACCAGTTGCGCTTGACCATTTGGATGATTTGGTTGGCATCGCCCGAATATTCGGTTTCAACGTCCCAGCCGGCAGCGGACAATAGCCGCTCAATCATAGACGCGCCAAAGCTGTGTTGATTGCCTGGCGTAGTTGCCATTAACACGCGGCGCCGTGTTCCTAACTGGGGCAGGGTATATGTATCATTAAATATCGCCAGCAGCTTTTGAAGGCGGCCAACGCCAATGGTGACGTCGATGAAATCGCATTCGTCATTGTCCCACATCTCGCCCAAATGCCGCGCAGTAGGCTCTAGCAGTTCAACATACAGAGTTTCCATCGACAGCCCGCGATCACGCATGATCGTGACATAAGTGGCCGCTGCCTCTAAATCATCGCCAAGGACGATATGGGCAAGCGCATCAATTTCGGAACTGCTTGGCCGAAGCGCATTGATCAACACGTCAACTGATGGGGCGTCGGGCAAAACCTCGGTATGCAGGCGCAATAACCGCGGGACAATTTCATTCGAGATTACGCGCGCAAGTATAGATTGGCGCGCGCTCATATCAGGACGCTGGTGTATTTCAGGAGAAATGAAGTGTTTTTCGAAATGATGAAGCGTTTGCCGGTCAAAAACTTGCGACGCTAACGCATTCCCCATTCGGCCCATATCGTCTTCTCCCCCCAACGATCCGCTTTTTATTATGAGGACATAACAGCAGAACAAGGCGCAGGAGTCGAGAGCGTATTAACTGATTTTATCACTTAGCCCTAACGTCAGGCTCGTAATTCAAACCAGGAATGCTGATAATGTAGGATATTCAAAATAGACCCATGCGCGGCCATCAAATGCAGCGCATAACTCAACGCTTGCTGCGCGATATTATTAAAACCTTATTCAACTCTTTCAAGTTCACGGCATCTGTGATGGCGGTCTCATACGACCAAAGAATATTATCGCTCCTCGCCGATGCCGCTGGCGTGTCGGCGATAAGCGCCGCAAGCCTAGTGGAATATATTAAACCCCTTAAACTTCACATCAACAGTGGCCCCATCTGGGTTCGAGCGAAACGTCATCCAAATACCGTAGTTATACGGTATGTTTGGTCGTGGCGGATGTATGTTGACGGGCGTATAGCTGTAATATCAAAGGCGTGGATGTAATGGTTACCGAATGGACCGATGTTGTTCATTTTGGTAGTTGTCGGATATCGAAAGTGGGGAGCAAGGACATCGCTGAAGATCCCGAAAGCGTTGTTGAACAGTCTGTCGCTCAGGTCGCATCGTCAGACCATTATAAAAAGATGTATGACCGCATTTCCGGACTTGCGAACATAGGCGTGTGGGAATTCGACCTTGTGACCGAGGAACTGATATGGACCGACACGGTCTATGATCTATTCGAAATCCCAAGGGGCACCGTGCTTCAACGGAGCGATACCCTCAAACATTATGATCCCCGGTCCCTGAGGGAAATGGAGCAGCTACGAAGCGAGGCCATACTTCGTGGCTCCGGCTTTGCCATGGACATTCTAATACGCACAGCCAAGGGTGCCGACAGATGTATTCGGTTGACCGCCGACATTGAACAAAAAGACGGTAAATCGGTTCGTATTTTTGGAACAAAACAGGATGTTACTGCTGAAAGAGCGGCCCAGCAGAAAGTACAGTTTCTACAAAACCAATTGGGTCATCTGGCACGGGCAAGCGCCATGGAAGTTATGGCGTCCACGCTCGCGCATAAGGTAAGTCAACCACTGGCAGCTGCAACAAACTATCTGTCGGCATCTCTCGCAATAGCCGCGCGCGAGCCAGTCAGTCCGAAAATCCATCATGGATTGCAAGAGGGACTGCAGTCAACAATGCGCGCTGGTGAGATTATCCGGCAAATGCGTGACATGACCCGCAAGGTGAACCAATCTTCGGAAACGTTCGAACTTGAACATGTTGTCAAGGAAGCGCTCTCCCTGATTACCAGCAAGCATCCCAATCTGACGATAAAATGTGATTTAGGGCCTCCTGCGGCCATTTCCGGTGATTTTTTCCAACTTCAACAGGTTTTCATCAACCTGATATCAAATGCCTGTGAGGCCACCGCAGGCGGTGCATGCCATGTCACGATCCACAACGTGAAAGGTAACAGCAAATTTGAGATTACGGTATCCGATAACGGTCCAGGGATTGAGCAGGATATTCTTCCGGACATTTTTGAAGCGTTTGTTACCACCAAGCCAAACGCTTTGGGCATCGGGCTTTCGATAGCGCAAACTATCATTGAAGCGCATGGCGGGAACATCAGGGCGTTTAATCTGCCAGCAGGCGGGGTGTCGTTCAGCTTCAATATTCCCTTCGCTGCGCCCGAAACGCCAGCGCCCGGATAAAAAATCTGACCTCAGCCTTGTTTTTGCGTTCATGCAACTGCCGTTCATCTTGAAGGTTCTAGCAGTTCCATCATCCAAACAAGGAGAGTGATTGTGAAGAAAACGATATTTGCATTGGCCGCTGCTGCGCTGGTTGTTCCAGCCGCCGGAGTTTCTGCCGCTGACCAATTTTCGATCTCCACGGCAAAACCAGCATATCAAGCCGATATTTCTAATCAGAACCGCGAAAATTTTCGTAGCTGGCGCGGCAAGGATGGCCGGACATATTGTCGCCGGAAAAACGGGACAACCGGCTTAGTGATTGGTGCAGCCGTCGGTGGCGTTGCCGGTAACAAGATTGCTGGTCGCGGTGACAAGACTGTGGGCACGATCATCGGGGCAGCTGGCGGAGCGTTGCTTGGACGCGAAATCGACAAGGGCCGGCGCCGCTGCAAATAGCGAATAAAGCGCCCTGGCTTTTTTGCTTGTGAGATAAGTATGCGGCACCGCCCGGTTTGGCGGTGCCGCATTTGTGTCGAATTAGTGAAATTTAGGAGATCACCCTGCGCGTGCTGGAAGCGAGTTTGATGGAAACCGGCATCAATCACCAAAAAGACAAAGTTACAACATTGCTCAGTCGCTTTACATTTGGTCGTCGAACTATATGTTATCCACATGTCCGTTTCTTAAAAATGGCAGGTGAAAATGAGTGAGGAACTACACTCTGGTGGGGCGCTCGGCGCATCGAACACAGGCACGCCAGACGGACAACAGCCTTCGATCCAAAAGCATGTCTACATCGTTGATGATGAAAGCTCAGTTCGCCAAGCATTATCCTATGCACTGTTAACGGCCGGATATTTGGTGCGGCCGTTTGCGAGTGGGGGTGATTTTCTCGATGCTGTGGAGACACTAGTCCCGGGATGTGTGTTGCTTGACTTGAAAATGCCCGAGCTTAGCGGCTTGGAAGTATTGGATGCACTTGGCGTGCATCGCCGGAAATTCCCATGTATTGCAATCACCGGATATGGCGACCTCAGAACCGCTGTTGAGGCCATGAAACGCGGCGCTGCGGATTTTCTCGAAAAACCGTTTACAGATGAAGCGCTTTTGCTTGCGCTTGATACGGTTATTCTAACGCTTGAGGACGAAGTTAAGTCGGCTACGGCGAATATTCGCGCATCAAAGCTCGTAGATTGTCTATCGCGCCGGGAGCAAGAAACACTACAGGGCCTGGTGGACGGCCTGTCGAATAAGGCTGTTGCGCATAAAATGGGCATAAGCGTCCGCACAGTCGAGATGCACCGCAGCAATCTTATGGATCGCTTGGGGGTAAAGTCTGTTGCAGAAGCTACCCACATCACCATCGCAGCGGGACTGAAGCCACTTTGACGCGTTGGGAGCTGCTTGGTTCCTTTTCGCAATCGCGGGGCAAAACGCGCTTGGCTAATCATGTCGGTGTCCACGCTACTGTCTATCGTTATTGCACATGAAACGCTGGAACGGCGCTCGCACTACACAGGTTATTGTTGCTCTGGCCTGCAGTGTCATAGTTCTTGTCTGGATATTTATCCTCGGCCAGGTCCGGTATGAGCAGCGAGAGGCGACCGAAGCCGCCATTCGAGCCAATACGCAGCGCGTGATGGCGTTTGAGCAATATGTCGTGCGGACCTTGGAAGAGGCAGATATCGCAATGTCCTATATTGCCGATATGAACGCCAGCAGGCTGCAACGCACTGCCCAAGGCCAAAGCCCAGTCACACCGATTGACGCAGCCATTTTCCGTTTACCGGCGATCCGCGAGATAAATGTCATAAATCGGGAAGGTGATTTGATCGCCACAAGCGCAAAACCTTTGCCTGGGCCAATAAACCTTTTTCATACCGATGCTTTTCAGTGGCATTTGTCGCGCGCGCCAACCGTGCTTCGGGTAAACGCGCCGTCGCGATCACGGTTTAGTGCGGAATGGCTGTTGATGTTATCCCGTCGCGTAAACTTGCCGGACGGCCGTTTCGGGGGCACGGTCAGCGTTCAAATTCGTCCAAAAGAACTAACTGATTTTCTACAGCATGCAAAACTTGACGATACGGATTTGGTTTCCGTGATCGGCTTGGACGGAATAACCCGCGCTCGGCGGGAGGGAAATGCGCTTAGTTTTGGTCAAAATCTGCAAGGTAAACTCGTCATGCAGATGCAGCAGAAATCACCCAATGGTAATTATTTAGGCCCCAGCTCTATTGATGGACTGGCGCGTTATTTTAGTCATCGTCGATTATCCCAATATGGCATTTTCGTAACGTCGGGTGTCGCCGAAGCGCGTGTTCTCGCTCCAGTCCGCGCAAGGGCAAATGCCTATTTCGTTGGCGGTGCAATCATCACCTTAGCCACCATATTTGCGGCCTGGTTGCTGGTGACATTTACGCACCGTCGCATTGCGTACGAAACAGAAATATTGCTTACGAATAAACGCTTACAGGAAGCCCGGAAACTTGCGAAGCTTGGCGACTGGAGCTTTAATATTCAGCGTAAGGAGTTTTCCTGGTCAGCTGATCTGTGTGAGATGTACGAGCGGTCCCCAGTGGAATCGGTCATAACCTTAAACAAATTTGCAAAGATCATGGGGCAACATGGCATGCAGACATTTCAAAATGCGCTGGCCCAAAGTCAATCGTCAGGCGGGCGCCATGAGTTCGAGTTGGCAGTACGCTTGCCCAGCGGCGCCATCTGCCATCGCCGTATTGTATCTGTTGCGCGTTATGATGCATCGCAACAGTTGATCGACATTCATGGTACAGATCAGGATGTAACGCCCCGAAAACAGTTGGAGTCACTTCAGCGGCAGGTGGGCCAACTGTCGAAACTAGATGCAATAAAGGCCATCGCGGCGACTTTGGCGCATGAGCTAAATCAACCCCTTACTGCGGCCTCGAACTATTTGAGTGGCACGTTACGTCTCATATCGGCGCGTAGTGACCAAAGGAATGACGCGATCGTTGAAGCACTCGAGGCAGTGCGGGAACAGATTTACAATGCGGGCGAGATAATTCGGCGGGTAAGAAACATGATCGACAACGGCCAGTCCCGGGTTGTCCCAACTTCAATTTCTGAAGTGATCAACAGTTCCGTATCTCTGTTCGAGGCGGCCAATCCGCATTGCAAGGTGACTATAGAGCCCGAGACGGCATCAGAAATGGCGATGGCTTGGGTTGACCCGATCCAGATTCAACAAATTCTCGTCAACCTTTTGCGAAATGCCCAGGATGCATGCAGTGGCAATCCAATAATCACGATTAGCACGAAGCGCAGACAAAAGGGCCTTATCGATATCTGCGTGACGGATAATGGTTCCGGAATCACAAGTGACGAAGCCGATCTGTTTTCTTCATTTGTAAGCTCGAAAGAGGATGGGCTCGGCCTTGGCCTTGCGATCTGCCGAACGCTGATTGAGTCTATGGGCGGCAGGATATGGATAGAAAAAACAGGACCGAAAGGTACCACCATTTGCTTCAATGTCCGGGAATCGGCCACGGCAAAACCTGTCGAGCTTGAGGAGATTTAATACTCCGCAAACAGCGTGGTCGCACATAATTGCCCACAGGGCAAAGACTGGTCTCGCGCGTGTGTCCGGGCAAAGATGCCTTTTCAAAGTTAATAAGCAGTCTTTTTTGGGTCAGGGACATCTGCTAAAAGCTGCCATCCACAGAGGATTGACCGCATTTATTCGCGTGTCATAGTTAGCTGCGGTTTAGGCCGTTCAGACCGCTTGGCAGTTCCCGCTAACAAAACTACCGCCCAACTGAGCAAGGGAGTATCGCGAAACCCGCCATGCGCTTAACTTAAATTATTTCGCTGCTTTCCGTCCAATTGTTGCCTTGAAACACGTTCCGGTTGGACGGTATGCCCGCCTCAATCCGACGCCAGCGCTGTACAAAATTTATCGGTCCACCAGTTGACGTCATGCCGGATAATCCCCTCAAACATGGGCTGCCAGCGGGCTTTTCGTTCGTCTAGCGTCATGGCAAGCGCTCTGGCGATAGCGTCAGCAATGTCATCTGGACTGTAGGGATTGACGATCAGGGCTTCCTGCAATTGTTCTGCTGCGCCAGCGAAACGTGACAATATCAGCACGCCGGGATCCTCGGGGTCCTGAGCTGCAACAAACTCCTTTGCCACAAGGTTCATGCCGTCGCGTAAAGGCGTAACCAGCCCGACGCGCGCCGCACGATAGATGCCAGCCAGCACGGAACGCGGATAGCCCTGGTTGACGTAACGCAGCGGCACCCAGTCTATATCTGCAAATGCGCCATTGATCCGCCCGGACATCGC
>JAZKGS010000131.1:19510-22665 GCA_040385805.1 Pseudomonadota bacterium
CCCCGCCCATTTCGCGAACGACATAATCGTGGAAGGTTTCCAACCACTCCTGCGTTTGAAAACCGATCACGTCGTAAGCGAACAATGCCTCGACCAACCGGCGATGTTGGGGAAGCGCCGTTAACAACCGTGTTGGCGGCCAGGGAATGTGGAGGAAAAATCCCAACCGATTGGTAAGTCCATGTTGTCGCAAGAACCATCCCAGCGGGATCATGTGATAATCATGCACCCAGACAAGGTCTTCGGCTTCGATATGCGGCGCGATGACATCGCCAAAGACCCGGTTTACGCGTTCATATCCGCCTTCGAAATCGCGTTCAAATTCGGTCAGGCCAAGCCGATAGTGAAACAGCGGCCATAGCGTGCGGTTTGCGTAGCCATCATAATATTCTTCGACATCTTGTTCGGGCAAATCGACCGTCGCCGATGTAACGCCTTCAAAGGTCGCAAAGCGCGGCTCGGTGGTTTCACCAACCTCACCTGACCAGCCGAACCAGATACCCCCAGTGCTTCGCAAAGCCGCTGTGAGTGCCACCGCAAGACCGCCCTGCGCGCCTGATTGCTCAGTGGGTGCCTGCACGCGGTTCGAGATGACGATCAGCCGGCTCACCTGATGGCGCTCCATGGCTTGCTCAACAACACCGCGCAGTTGATCATGCCGACCAGCGAGTAAGTTTGCGGATAATTGCCCCACAATTCGCCGGTCACAGGGTCGATATCTTCAGACAGTAGCCCAGCCGAAGTGCGGCGCGATAGCATTTCTTCGAACAACAAACGCGCGTCCTTGTCGCGGCCAGTAAAATGCAAAGCCTCAATCAACCAGAAAGTGCAGACATTGAATGCGGTGTGCGGCAGGCCGAAATCATCCTCCGATGCATAACGCAGCATGTGCGATCCCCGCCGCAGCCCAGCCTCAACTGCCTTTAGTGTGCCCTGAAAACGCGGGTCTTCGGGCGCCAGAAAGCGCAGCTCAAGTAACTGGATCAAGCTGGCATCCAAATCATCGCCTGCAAAGGTCGCGGATAAGCGGTCGGTTTCCGGGCGCCATGCAGCCTGTTCAATAACAGCGCGCATTTTATCGGCACGGTCCTGCCAAAAATCGCAGCGCGACGGTATGTTGAGCACCTTCGCTGCATTTGCCAACCGGTCGCACGCAGCCCAGCACATGGCGGCAGAATAAGTGTGGACATGGCTTTTGGTGCGTAACTCCCAAAGCCCTGCGTCTGGCTTGTCAAAGCTTTGCCAGGCGCGTTCGCCAATGGGTTCCAGCGCTTCGAAATCTTCTATACCGGCAACCCGCAGCAGGCGCTGGTCAAAAAAGGCCTGAACGTTTGAAAGCACAATTTGGCCATATGCGTCATGCTGCACTTGTTCGTAGGCCAAATTACCGACGCGCACTGGTCCCATGCCGCGGTATCCGCTTAGGGCAGGGGCCTCCCATTCGGTCAGGGTTGCTTCACCGCCGACACCATATAACGGCTGGATATGCCCGCTGGCGGCATTGTCGACGATGTTACGGAGATATTCCAGATAGCCTTCAAGCACGTCGAGCGCGCCAAGCCGATTAAGCGCCTGAACGGTGTAATACGCATCGCGGATCCAGCAATAACGATAGTCCCAATTGCGCCCAGAATCGGCATGCTCGGGGATCGATGTGGTCATAGCTGCGACAATCGCGCCCGTTTCCTCATGTTGGCATAGCTTCAGCGTAATCGCAGAGCGTATCACGGCCTCTTGCCATTCATGCGGTGTGGCGAGGCCGCGCACCCAATGCCGCCACTCCTCAACCGTCCGGTCAAGCATCGCTTCGGTTGCTGGACCGATATCCTCACTAAAGCTTTCATCTGGCCCAAGGAAGAAATGCAGCGGTCGCTCAACGCGGAACAGCCGTTCGTCCTCAATCCATCCTACTGGAGCGCTGGTCGACAATCGAACTGCGCCGTCGCCTAACATATAACGGATATGGTTGGAGCCGCGGGTCGTGGCTGCTTTAGCGCCACCCCAATCGGTCGACGGCCTTAGCCTTATGCGAATACGCGGGCTACCCGCAACGGGTCGCACCAGCCGTACAAAGGCAACCGGGCGGTACATCCGCCCGTTGCGCTTGAAACGCGGGCAGAAGTCGATAATTTCCACAGCATTGCCATTAGCATCGACATGGTTTGTGACCAGTATCGGCGTGTTGCGCAGGTATGATTGCGTGGTTTGGACCGTGCCTTCGAGATCAATCTCCCAAAAGCCGTAAGCGCCTTCGCCAGCGCGTGGCGCATCGTCCAACAGCGACGAAAAGGCTGGATCGCCATCGACACGCGGAAGACATCCCCAAACATAACGACCCGCGCGATCAATCAATGCCGAGACCTGGCAATTGCCAATTGGCCATAGTTCAAGCGAAGCGGTCATATAGTTTCCAGCCATTGATGGACCGCCGCAACATTTTCGAGGCGGTAGTGGGCAGCCGTTTCACGCGGCGCACCCACGAGGATGCCGAAACCATCATTGGCCGCGCAGGCCTCAAACCCAGGCTCATCCGTTACATCATCGCCGATAAAGACGGGCGCGTAACCGGCAAATGGCGCGTCAGACATCAGGGCCTTAATAGCAGTCCCCTTGTCATGGCCCAAAGTTCGCAGTTCCACCATCATTTTGCCATGCTGCAGCTCTAGTCCATTTTCCTGTGCAAATTCAGACGCCATTTTGATTGCCGTTCCTTCCACTGTTGGATCGAGCCGGTAATGAATGGCAACGCCAAAGGATTTTACTTCAATCACCACATTTGGTTGATCGGCAAATGCCTTGGTGAAAAACATTTCCGCACTTTCAAGCGCGTCGGGACGATGTGGCGCTGTAATTGATCGTTTACCCACCCGTATTTCCGCACCATGACTGCCCACCAACGCGATATCCATAGCCTTGGTTCCAAGGAACGCTTCTAGCTGCGCAATCGAACGACCGCTGACAATAGCAAGCCGCTGCTCAAACTTGGTATGTAATCGCTTTAAAAGGGCATCCAGTGCATCATTGACGATGACGGCGTCTGGTCGTTCGACGATGTCGACTAACGTGCCGTCAAAGTCCAGAAAGAGACAGCATTCCTTCAAATTCAGGCATGGCGGTGCCAGACTAATAATAGATGTTGGCAGCATGGACCGAAG
>JAZKGS010000132.1:0-4707 GCA_040385805.1 Pseudomonadota bacterium
GGACTGCCCAAAAATTCATAGGCCTGCTTGGCAGCAAGACATTGCACAAGCGCTTGCGGGTCAGCAAGGCCGATATCTTCGCTGGCGAAACGGACCAAGCGGCGCAGCACATATAGCGGTTCCTCGCCCGCCACCAACATCCGCGCCATCCAATATAAGGCGGCCTGCGGATCGGAACCGCGCAGACTTTTGTGCAGCGCAGATATGAGGTTGTAATGCCCCTCACGGTCTTTGTCATAAACCGGCATCCGCCGCTGCAGCAATGCGGCCATCGCTTGCGGATTCAGCGGATTTTCAATGTGGATTGCGAACAGGGTTTCGGCCTGATTAAGCAAGAAGCGGCCGTCGCCATCGGCGCTTGAGATTAGGGCCGAGCGGGCATCGTCCGTGACGGGCAGGGGGCGTTCCATAATATCCTCAGCGCGCGCCAGCAGCGTCGACAGGGCGGCTTCGTTCAGCCGTTGCAGGACCATGACCTGCGTTCGGGAGAGCAAGGCAGCGTTTAGCTCGAACGAAGGGTTCTCGGTAGTCGCCCCGACAAGGGTGACGACGCCGCTTTCAACAAAGGGAAGAAAGCCATCCTGTTGCGCGCGGTTAAAGCGGTGGATTTCATCCACGAACAGCAATGTCTGCTTGCCGGTACGCGCCATGGTTTCTGCCTCGGCAAAGGCTTTTTTAAGGTCGGCTACACCCGAGAACACGGCAGAGATCGGCTTGTAATGCATGTTGACCGCCTCGGCCAAAAGCCGTGCGATGCTGGTCTTGCCGGTACCCGGTGGTCCCCAGAGGATCATTGACGATAATTTACCCGCCGCAACCATTCGGCCAATTGCACCCTCGGGTCCGGTGAGATGCTCCTGACCAATGACTTCGTCTAGCTTTGCCGGACGAAGCTTGTCGGCAAGTGGCGCGTTCTCGGGAGTACGCGCTGTAGTTTGCGGGCCATCGCCGAATAGATCGCTCACATAATATTCCTGTTCTTTTGGACCTCAGAACATAACCGCACGCACTTCAAACAGGTTCCCGGTTCAAGAAGTCCGATTGGCAGGGGCGAAGCTTTAGCGCGCGACAACGGCACGCGCCGCGCGCTGGCGGATCAGGCGTAGATAGGTGTCTGCCATTGTTTGGTTGATGGCGTCCCAGCTATAGTCCAGCGACCTTTGCTCGCCGGCGGCGCCGTGCTTCGCACGCAAGTCTTTGTTCACGCAATACGCTTGCAAAGCATCGGCAAATTGGTTGATCGCGCCCGGCGTAATTAGACGTCCAGACACCTTGTCTTCCACCAGGCTTTGGCTACCAGTCGCTTTGGCGGCTACCACAGGTAGGCCGCTTGCCATTGATTCTAAGGTCACATTTCCAAATGCCTCGGTGACCGACGGGTTGAAAAACATATCCATGCTCGCAACAGCCCGGCCCAAATCAGTGCCAACTTGAAAGCCCACAAACTTTGCATCTGGAATGCGCGATTCAAACCACAATCGAGCCGGACCATCACCAATAACAACAACCTGATGGGGGACATGCCTTCGTTTAAGGTGGTCGATAGTATCGGAGAAGACATCCAGGCCCTTTTCCATAACTAAACGACCCAGAAAGCCAATCACGGGGACATCGTCGGATATGCCAAGCCCACGCCGCCAGTTCATGTCTCGGCGGCTTGGATCGAAAACATCTCGGTCAACGCCACGCGACCAGATGTCTATGTCGTAATTCATCCTTTGCTGGCGCAACACCTGAGCGAAACTTTCTGATGGAGCAACCAGAGCGTCGCATTTCCGGTACAGGCGGCGGATCCATGCCTCAATGACCGGCTCCATGAACGACAGATTGTAATAACGCATATACGTTTCAAACCGCGTATGTACGGAGCACAAAACGGGCAAGTCACGGCTTTGCGCCCATTTGACGGCTTTTCGGGCTACTCGATCAGGGCTTGAAATGTGGACAATATTTGGATTGAACGCCTCGAGATCGCGTCGCACCGCGCCAGATAAATACACCGGGATGCGGTATTCGGGCCTGCTGGGAATTGCGACCGACGGCACGCTTACCAGATCACCTGTAGGTGCAAAGGCAGGCTCATCGACTGTCGGTGAGTATACCCGCACCGAAGCGCCTTGTCTAAGCAGATAACCCACAAGCCGGTTCAGCGCCTGGTTTGCACCATCACGCACGTAATTGTAATTGCCACTAAAAAGCGCAATGCGAAGATCGCTGGTTTGCATTGATGGGCTTTTATCTGCGGCGAAGCGAATTGCCAATGGGAATGGTGCATTTGGTGGGATAAGACCCGTTTATGATATTAAGCCAGATCGATGCATTGCTAATTGGAAAGCCAAAGCCGTTTCGGGCCGATGGGACTCTGAGCGCGATGGCGCGCGCGCCGGTGGAAGGTCCGATATATTTGGGGCAGCAAGGTTTTGTGGGTGATCAGGTCGCGGATACGAATGTTCATGGCGGGCCGGACAAGGCAGTGCATTTTTACCCTTCTGAACATTATCCCAAATGGATCGCGCATTTTGCGGGTGAGGGGTTCGCGCATCCGCTTCTTGATCAGGCAGGCGCCTTTGGCGAAAATATCAGCGCCTCCGGGCTGACAGAGGACAGCGTGCGCATCGGTGATCGGTTTCGCATCGGGCGCGCATTGGTCGAGGTAGCGCAGGGTCGACAACCATGTTGGAAGCTTGACCACCATTTTGCCGTTCATGGTTTGTCAGGCGCAGTCATAAGCAGTGGCCGCTGCGGTGGTTATTTTCGCGTGCTAGAAGGCGGCGAAGTAGCGCGGAGCGACATAATCCAACAAGTGCATCAGCCGCAGCATGAATGGACCATATCGCGTACGTTCAAGCTTTTGATTGGCGGCGGTCACAGGGCTGCAGGTGCACAGGAGCAATTGCGCGAGCTTGCCGCACTAGAAACGCTGGCGGAAAATTGGCGCAATAGGGCGGCGAAGCTGGCCGAATAATTGCCTATCGATCAGCGCGCCGCTTATTCGCCTACTTCGTTTTTGTCGGGCAAAGGAGCATACAGGCGGATTCGTGTGACCCGTTTTTCGTCGGCTTCCAATATCTCAAGTTTCCAGCCGCTTGCCTCATGCAGCAGCATTTGGCCAACATCGGGCACTTGGCCAGCAATCACGAAGGCTAGGCCGCCAAGCGTATCAACGTCCTCGTCCACTTCCGCCAGTTTTGGGTCAATGGCCTCGGCAAGATCGTCCAATTCGGCCCGTGCATCGGCTTCCCAAAGATCGGGGGCCATTTGCATGAACAAAAGTTCGGGCTCGTCGTCATGCTCGTCTTCGATTTCGCCGACGATCTCTTCGACCAGGTCTTCAATCGTGACCAGGCCCTCAGTCCCCGAATATTCATCAAGAACGATGGCCAAATGGGTCCGTGTGCGGCGCATTTCGTCCAGCAAGGCCAGCACGCTCATATTTTGCGGTACAAAGCGCGGCTGGCGGATGAAGGATTCAAGGCTATGCGGGCGGTCCTGACCCGAGGCCAGGACAGCAAACACATCCTTGATGTGAATCATGCCAATCACGCTATCGAGCGTGTCGCGGTAAATCGGCAAGCGGCTGTGGCCATGTTCGGCAAAGGCGGCGATACAATCGGCAAAGCCAGCGCTTTCCTCAATGGCGATGATGTCACTGCGTGGCACCATGACGTCATCGACGCGGTGCTCGCTGAAATGCAGCAAGTTACGCAGCATCGTCCTCTCGACCGCAGTCAAGTCGCCATCAATATCCGATTGTCCGCTATCGTCGCTGTCTTCCTCATGCTCGGCAATCGCTTCTTCAAGCTGCTCGCGCAAGGTTGGTTCGTGATCGCGGCCAAAGAACATCGTCTTCAGCCTCTGCCATATTCGTCCGTCGTTATCGTCGTCGGTTGCGGTTTTCGAACCGCTAAAACTGTCACCCTCAGGCATGATGGAAGCGTACTGGCCTCTTTTTGGTCGATTTAAACATCATATGGATTGTGAAGCCCCATGGATGCAAGCGCTTTTACTTCAAGCGCCTCCATCGATTCGGCTTCTTCATCCTCAATATGGTCATGGCCAAGCAGGTGCAGCATGCCGTGGATGACCAAATGGGTTGCGTGGTGGGCGACCGAGATATTCTTTTCCTCGGCCTCCGAAGCGCAGGTTTCAAACGCAAGTATGATATCGCCAAGCATGATTTCGGGCGCCTGATACGTACCAGCAAGCAGGGCGTCGATTTCCTCATCGTCCAGCATGGGAAAGGAAAGCACGTTGGTCGGCTTGTCTTTGTCGCGCCATTCGCGGTTCAGCGCGTGAACTTCGGCGTTGTCGGACAACTTGACACTGACACTGACCGGTACGGCGGGATCCGCCAGTTCCGGAATCGCGGCAAAACGGACAGCGGCGTCGACTGCCTTTTCAACTTCACTTTGTCCGAAACCGCTGTTGCCCCATTGAACGCCAATATCTAACTCGACGTCAACCATGCCCGCCCTCATAGGCATCGACGATTCGGCCGACCAACGGGTGGCGTACGACGTCGCTGCTGTTGAAGCGGATAGTCTGAATTCCATCGACACCTTCGAGACGTTGCACCGCGTCATTCAGGCCCGACATGCGTTCGCCGCCGGGAATATCGACCTGATGCGGGTCTCCGCATACCACCATGCGACTGTTCATGCCGAAACGGGTGAGGAACATCTTCATTTGTGCGGCGGTCGTATTTTG
>JAZKGS010000132.1:4807-16499 GCA_040385805.1 Pseudomonadota bacterium
GGTCCAAGCGCGAAGATAATCTCGTCGCGGGCCAATGCCTCCATATAGGGAATCTGCGTTGCAGAGCGCGGCACAAGCGTTTTCTTGCGCGTGCGGATCATGATTCCTGGCGCGTCGGTCGCATCCTTGCGGACGATGCCATCCAAAGTGGGTTCAGCGGTCATGGCGATAATAGATTGCACAGCTTCGGTATCGATTTCCTGTCCGCGCGAAATGCGGGAATAAATGTCATTGAGAACGTCACGTGCCCGGCCAATAGAACCAGCCTCGCCCTCAATCTGGACGCGGTTGCCTCGGGCGGAGATATAAACCCCAAGCCGGTTTTCGATTGTGACCAAGTTGCGGTCAAATTCGCCAAAAACCGCGTTTATCAAATGCGGTTTGTCGAAGCTCATTTCCAGTCGGGACAAGTCACCGGCTTGCGCTTGGGCTTTTTTGGCCATTCAGGCGGCTGCTCTCATCGTTGGTTCACCTTTCAAGCTAAGTGGTCCAGAATCGGTAATCTGTACGGTAACGATATCGCCGATAGAAAGGTCCGGCGCAAGGACATGAACGGACTGGAGCCACGGCGATTTGCCGATGAGTTGTCCGGCAAACTTCCCAGGCCGTTCCAAAAGAACATCGCACGTCCGTCCGACCGTGCGATCGTTAAACGCCGTCTGATCCGCCACGATTTGCGCCTGAAGCCGTTGCAGCCGTTCGTCCATGATTTTCATGGGTATTTGGTCAGTCATGTCAGCAGCTGGCGTACCGGGGCGAGGGCTATATTTGAATGAATAGGCCTGCGCATGGCCAACTTCACGCACAAGGCTTAACGTATCTTCAAAATCGGCATCGGTTTCGCCAGGGAAGCCAACGATGAAGTCGCCGGAGAAGGCAATGTCAGGCCGCACGGCACGAACGCGATCGAGTATGCGCATGTAACTGTCGCGGCTGTGGCTTCGGTTCATGGCCTTCAGGATCCGGTCAGAGCCGGACTGCACAGGCAGATGGAGGAACGGCATCAGCTTCTCAACATCACCATGCGCGGCGATCAGTCCGTCAGTCATGTCATTCGGGTGGCTGGTCATATAACGGATACGGCGAAGGCCGGGTATCCTGTCCAGCGCGCGGATGAGACCGTCGAGGCCTTGCATCTGGCCCTTGTCGTCTTCCCCGTCCCATGCGTTGACATTCTGGCCAAGCAAAGTGATTTCCTTGGCGCCGGCGTCGACAATCGCCCTGGCCTCATCAAGCAACTCGGACCAACCGCGCGAAATCTCTGCACCTCTGGTATAGGGAACGACGCAATAAGTGCAGAATTTGTCGCAGCCTTCCTGAACTGTCAGAAATGCAGAAGGCGCTTGCTTGCGGCGGGCTGGCAGCTTGCTGAACTTGTCTAGGCCGGGCAGGTCGAGGTCAACGACGCGTTCGCCCCGTCCAACCGCTGCCACCATGTCAGGCAAGTTGTGATAAGCCTGTGGCCCAACGACGATGTCGACCTCAGGCGCGCGGCGGCTGATTTCACCACCCTCGGCTTGTGCGACACAGCCCGCGACGGCGATAACTGGGCTAGTCCCGTCCTTGCGGCGCAAACGCCCAATTTCGGAATAGACCTTTTCGGCTGCCTTCTCGCGGATGTGGCAAGTGTTCAGCACGACGAGGTCGGCGTTTGCTTTCTCGTCCGCAGGCGTCATGCCCTGGCTTTCGAACATTTCGGCCATGCGCTCGCCATCATAGACGTTCATCTGGCAGCCGTAGTTTTTGATCGCGTAAGTTTTGGGAGAATTGATGCTCATAACGCGCGCCTATACATTGCGCGTCCGGTTGCCGCCACCCTCCATCGCAGCGCCAATTCGCGCGCGTACTTCAGCGGAAATTGCCTTGCGGTCGGGGTAATGTGCTGGATCGAATGGTTCAAGAAAATGCAGAGTCGCAGTGATGGGTTTGAGATAGGACAATAACCGCCAGAAATTCTCGGTCACCTTTTCATCGCCAATCCACGCCACGCGCGGGGTGTGACGGCCGTAATTGAGATAGACTGGCTGAACGAGCATTCCGGCCGGTGGCGGCACCAAAGCTGCAAACAAAGACGGTTTGAACGGCAAAAGGCCGGAACCATCGTGCGTTGTCCCTTCGGGAAAGATTGTAACGGGTTGATCCCCCGTCATCGCAGCGCGCAAGTCATCGACTTGATTGGTGACGCTTGCGCGGCTTTCGCGGTTTACGAAGATGGTATTGTTGATCTTGCAGAGCCAGCCAATTAACGGCCAGCCCTCAATACCATCATTGGCAACAAAGGTGCATCCGGTAACGCCGGACATCACTGGAATGTCGATCCAGCTATGGTGATTTGCGGCATAGAACACATTAGCGCGCACGCGGCTGCCAGTGGTGGCGGTCGCAATGCCGCTGGTCCAGCTAACCGACAAGAGGAAAAAACGCGGCCATGGCGATGGTTTGCGGAATATCCGCCAGACATTGTGCAGTAAAAGGCTTGCGGACAAGCTGGCTGCCATCAACAATAAGCGCGACACAAAAAGGAACTGCCCAGCGACAAAAGCCGCTGGATTGCGACCCTCAATCCTTGCGGTCGATGGCGACGCCATAAAGCTCCATACGATGGTCAACCAAGCGATAGCCAAGTCGTTCAGCAATAATTTTCTGCAACGCTTCAAGCTCGGGATCGACAAATTCGACAACTTTGCCGGTTTCTACGTCGATTAAATGGTCGTGGTGCGCCTCGGGGGATGCCTCATACCTTGCACGGCCGTCTCCGAAATCATGCCGGTCCAATATGCCAGCCTCTTCGAAAAGGCGCACAGTGCGATAAACAGTGGCAATCGAGATTTTTGAGTCGATCGCGGACGACCGTCGATAGAGCTCCTCCACATCAGGGTGGTCGGTTGCATCCGAAATAACACGCGCAATGACGCGCCGCTGGTCGGTGATGCGCAGGCCCCGCTCATTACAAAGCGCCTCAATGTCGATTTTGATATCCATCGGACAAGACATTTAGTGCCGCCCCATGATTCGTCAAAGAAAAAGGCCGGAGGTATCTCCGGCCTCATATTCTTTAAGCTTGATTTAAAGCTTACTTGATCTTTTTCTTACGGCCTGAACCCGGCGCACGTCCTAGGCCAATCGCCTTGGCCAACTCTCGGCGCTGTTCGGCGTAAGCGGGCGCAACCATAGGGTAATCGGCGGGCAAACCCCATTTGGCGCGATAGTCATCAGGTGTCATGCCGTAATGCGTCATAAGGTGACGCTTGAGCATTTTTAGCTTTTTTCCATCGTCGAGGCAGACAATATAATCACGTTTTACAGAGTTACGGATTGGAACCGCGGGTTCCAAAACGGTTTCTACAACTGCAGCAGGGCCGGAAATTCCGGAAAGTGCAGCGTGCACATTGCTGATTAAAGTCGATACATCGGACACAGCAACACTGTTGTTACTTACATGTGCCGCAACGATGTCAGCGGTTAATGTTATTAACAATTCGGAGATTTCGTTACTTTCTTGAGACATTTTGTAAACTCCAAGACCCATTATTTTGTTTTTCGATTTCCGTATCACATAACTTATCGAAGATGAGTGGTCAACAAATCCTGAAAAATTCAAATAATTTTACAAGTCTAAGCCCATAGTAATTGCGTCCGGACTTATTCCGTCGGCATTTTTGTAGTAATTTTTACGGCGGCCTAAGGGTAGAAAACCTGCTTTAAGATAAAAATCTTGGGCGTTGTTGCCGTCACGCACTTCTAGAAAGAGTTTCGTTCTTCCTGCCGTGCGGGCGCGGTTAATAGTTTCTGACAATAGCAATGTGCCGATGTGCCGGCCTTGAAGTTCTTGTGCTACACCAATCATCAACAGTTCTTCATGGTCAAGAACCCAGCGGCTCATGGCAAAGCCGCAAACGTCCTCGCCTTCTTTAGCGAGCAACAACTGGCAATCGGGCAAAACGAGTGTTGATAGACATTGCGCGGACGTCCAAGCTTCGCCAAATCGCGGGTCAAATGCACCGTCCATGATTGCCATCATGGCCGAAATGTCTCCGGCATCGCCATCGACGACTCGCATCATCCCCGGATTGCCGCCGGTTTCGCGTCGGGCGCTCTGCCATAAATGGGCGTGGCCGCTAGCCGATGATTTGCCGACAACAGCGTCCAGTGGCGCGCGTTGGGCAATAGTTCTAACCAGATCCGGTCGGCGCCAGGAGGATCGATGTCGCCAGCCATGACAGTTGCAGTGGCAAGGTTAGGCAACTGGTCGGGTATAACCGAGCGCACTGGCGCAAGTGACTGGCCACCTTCGTCAAATGCTTCGAAGAAATATTCGCCATGGCCGCCGGTCATGACAACGTCGATGGGTTCGGGTTGGGCCAACTGGGCGCGGCCCATCGCCGCCACCAACGCAAGGCAACCATAGCCGCTGACGGGGACATGCCATGCCATCCCCAAGGCCTTTGCTGCCGCGACGCCCACGCGAATTCCGGTAAAGCTACCTGGCCCGACATTGACCATGATCTGGTCCGCCTTGCCGTTGTCGGGCAAAGCAGCGATCAATGGCAGCAAGCGTTCGGCATGGCCACGGCCAATGATTTCATGCTGGGCGGCGATGACCTGGTCGCCGTCGAACAAGGCGACGGAACATGCCCGCGTCGCCGTATCGATGACCAAAGTTCGCATAACCGTTCTGCTGCTTGTTATCAGATTACGCTGTTGAAACGATCAAACGCCGGGCGGGGGCTGCGTTCAAAAATACTGGTCTTGTCCCCATAGCCCACGGTGCAGATGAAGTTTGACTGCACCTTTGTGCCTGCAAAAAACGCCTCGTCTACTTGGGCGTTGTTAAAGCCGGACATTGGCCCAGTATCCAGCCCAAGCGCGCGGGCGGCGAGCATTAAATACGCGCCTTGCAAGCTGCTATTACGAAAGGCGGTCTTCTCAATCAGCGCATCATTGCCAACGAACCAACTGCGCGCATCGGTATGGGGGAACAATTCAGGCAGGTTTTCGTAAAATTCGAGGTCCATGCCAATGATCGCTGTGACCGGGGCCTGAAGGATTTTTTCGCCATTGCTTGGCATGGTACATGCCGCAAGCTTTTGCTTTGCAGCGTCACTGGTGCACCAGATGATCCGCGCGGGAAGGCAATTGGCAGACGTCGGACCAAATTTCATGACCTCCCAAATTTGCTCAAGCTGGGCTTGCGTAACGGGCGTATCCAAATAGCCATTGTAGCTGCGCGCTTCACGAAAAAGCTGATCAAGGGCAGCGTCGTTCAAAGCTTCTGACATGATGTATACTTTCGCAATATTGGATTTTTAAGCAGCGCGCACTTCAGTGACTTCAGGCACATAATGCTTGAGCAATTGCTCAATCCCGTTTTTCAACGTTGCCGAAGATGATGGGCACCCTGCGCATGCACCTTGCATTTGCAAGAACACCACGCCTTTTTGGAAACCCCGATAAATTATGTCGCCGCCGTCATTGGCAACCGCCGGACGAACGCGGGTTTCGATCAATTCCTTGATCTGGTCGACGATGTCGGCATCTTCGGGGTCATCCAACGGATAGTCGGCGTCACCCGATGGCACCGAGAATCCCGCAGCGGCTGGCTTGAACAACGGCATGTTGGCGCTGAAATGGTCAAGCAATATGCCAAGCACGTCGGGCTTCAGGCTGGCCCACTCAACGCCGGGCGCCGCCGTGACCGAGATGAAAGAATGCCCGAAAAACACGCCAGTAACATCACCAAGCGCAAACAGCGCCTCTGCCAAGGGCGAGGCCTCTGCTTCTTCCGGCGAGGCAAAGTCGCGCGTTCCGGTGTCCATGACCGCACGGCCAGGTAAGAATTTGATGGTCGAAGGGTTAGGTGTCAGTTCGGTTTCTATCAGCATAATCCGCATGTGGTGCGGTAGATGGCAAAGTGCAAGCCAGAATGTCTTGACAGCGGCGAAGCCACTGTTGACGTAACGGACGACAAGGAGAGCGAAATTGACAGATCAAACACAAAAGACCGCATGGATCACAGGCGCGTCGTCGGGGATTGGCGAAGCGCTGGCCAAGGCGTTTGTCGCGAGCGGCGGCTATGCCATTTTGTCGGGGCGCAATGTCGCTGAGTTGCAACGTGTGGCGACGGAAACGGGCGCGGCAGAACGTTGCCTGATTTTGCCCTTCGATACCGTGGATTACAATCGCTTGGCTGGTAAAGTAGCCGAGGCTATCGCATTTCAGGGCAATATTGATGTGCTTGTCAACAATGCGGGTATCTCGCAACGATCGCCCGCTGTGGATACCGATTTTTCAGTGTATCAGCGTATCGTCGATGTCGACTTACTTGCGCCTATCGCGCTTTCGCAAGCTTTGCTTTCGCATATGATCGCGCGCGGCAGCGGGCAGATGGTGATGATCTCAAGCGTGGCCGGTAAGGCGGGTATCCCTATGCGCACCGCTTATTGCGCGGCCAAGCATGGCCTAATCGGCTATGCCGACGCCTTGCGCAGCGAAGTTGCGGGGCAGGGCGTGAAGGTCCTCGTTGTCGCTCCAGGTTCGGTCAAAACCAACGTCTCGCGTAACGCGCTTAACGCCGACGGGTCAGTGCGTGGTATTAGCGACGCGGCAATCGACAACGGCATCGAACCCGACAAGGTCGCAAGCCTTATCTGGGATGCCGTTAGCACTGGCAAACGCGAAATTGTTATTGCCGAAGGCATGGAGGCCAGCATCCCGGTACTGCGTGCGCAGGATCCGGAGAAGCTGTTTGATATGATGGAAGCGATGGTCGCAGACGGTTACGCCAAAAAGATTTCAGCGCAATAAGGCCGCTGATTAGCCCAATGGGCCATGCACTTCCTTGGGTGCATGCGCTTCTTCTTCGCGGCGTTGCTTTGTCGCTTGCTCTGTCATGGCTTCGCTGGCGGGGGTAGATTTCATTTTGTTGCGCACCGTCATGGTGATGATTGCTGCAATTAACAGCAATGGCCCCAGAACGACGACGATAAGCCAGATGGATTGCATGATCTTCTCCTACAATGAGAGAAGTTAACGGAACACGCGCCGCTTTGTTGCCTAAATTCGGCCGGCGCGTAACGCAGCGCCCGCCGCAAAGGGCGAGAGCGCCGTAATTGCGAGCGATGTCGCGGCAAGCAATTGCATCGCGTTGCCCGGATCTTCAGCCAAGGTGCCTGCACCAAAGATGAGCAATGGAATGGTGATCGGCACGAGCAACAACCCCCCAAGCGCACTTGCGCCGCTTAGTCCCGCGGTGAGTGCTGCGATCATGACTGAAAGACCTGACAAGGCTGGCAACGCAAACGCAAGACCAAGGAGCAGGGTACCCAATTGCGCCTCAGGCAAGCCAATCAGTGCAGAACCGACCACGGTTGCCAAAAGCAACGGCAAAGCGAAGGCGACAATCTGCCCTGCGATTTTGGCGGTGGCGACGAGTTCATCAGACCAACCGCGTAACGCAAGTTGATCGAGCACGCCCGATTGACGGTCGGGCAAGATAAGCCGCTCAATCGGAAGGAGCGTCGCCAACAGCGCCGCGATCCATAATATACCCCCACCCGTCCGCGCGAGCAGCGCCTTGTCAGGGCCAGTCACAAATGGAAACAGCGTAGCCACGGCTAGGTAAAAGACCACCGGAAGCCATAGACCGCCGCCTGTCCATGCCAAGCGCACTTCGCGGGCGACCAAAGCCACAAACGCTTTCATGCGGCCACGCCTTGGCTGTCGAGCACTAGGCTGTTTGCGACATTGATCGAGGGCGGTTGATGTGCGGCGACGAGAACTATTCCGCCGGATGCGGCACGGGCCGTAATTGCCTGGTCAAGCCGCGCGCAGCTTGCGCTATCAAGGCCATTATAGGGTTCGTCGAGCAACCATATGTCCGCCTTGGAAGCGAGAACGCGTGCGATGCTGGCGCGTTTGCGTTGACCCGTCGAGAGAAAGCGGACGGGGATATTGGCCAAGCCTTGCAAATCCATATCGGTAAGTGCCGCGTCCCGTTCGTCCGCAGATGCGCCGTCCATCTCGGCCCAAAAATGAAGCGCTGCGTCGACCGTCAAATTGGCATCAAGCGCGAGATTTTCATCGGCCAGCGCAATGCGGCCTTCGGCACTAACCTCACCGGACGTCATCGTCAGCAACCCCGCAACAAGGCGCAGCAACGTCGATTTTCCGCAGCCATTTGCGCCCCTGATCCAGATGATGTCGCCGGCGCGCGCCGTCACCGACAGACCGCGCAACACCATGCGGTTGCCACGAACGACCGCGACATTATCAAGGCTTAGCGATGGCAAGGATGCTTGACGGGAGGACATAGCGCGACTTAGGCAAGTATTCGTTCAATTGCAAAAGCAGGATTATCAAATGCAAGTTTCAAGACTGGATGACTCGGCCCGCGACGCGGCGATGGAGCAACTGCCGCAATGGACATATGACGCTGACGCAAAGGGCATCCGACGGAATTTGCGCTTTGTCGACTTTGCTGAGGCATTCGGTTTTATGACTCGCGTCGCGATTTTGGCCGAAAAAGCGGATCATCACCCCGAATGGTTCAACGTATATAATCGCGTTGAAATTTTGCTGACCACACATGACGCCGGTGGCCTGTCGCAACGTGACATTGATCTTGCCACCAAAATTGACGCGATGGCCGCCTAGACCACGTTCAGGGTTTCGTCTGCACGACGTCCCCAAGGCCTCCCAATAGGCCAAGTTGCTTACGCAAACGATTCGGGAACCAGCGTGCAGAAAAGGCAAGCTGCTTGGCCATTTTGTTGACGGGCGTATGCACCTTGTCGCCATGTATCGCTTCCCACGCGGCAGGGCCAATGACCGATACAGGGCTGACCTCAACGCCAGCGGACTGAAGCTTTTCTTTGCCGGTCATATTGCTGCTGGCGTCGACATTACCAATGATGTTGGTGTCGATGAAGCCGGGCATCAGACTGCGTGATTTGATGCCATAGCGCCGCCATTCAATATCATGTGCCTCGGCAAGCGCGCGCACGGCGAACTTGGTTGCGCTGTAGACGCTGAGGCCAGCCGATCCGTAAATACCTGCCGCAGAGCTGGTATAGAGTACGCATGCATCCGGTGTGTTCTTCAAAAGGTCAAAACACGCACGAGTGCCGCTGATCACCCCTGTCAGGTTGATGGCGATCAGGCGGTCAATATCTTCGTCAGTCATATCCTGAATAGGGCCGCCAGCACCGATACCAGCATTGTTGAACAACACGGTCATATGGCCATCGGTGCGCTTGGCAAATTCGGCAACGACGGCTTTCCATTGCGCCCGGTCAGTCACATCAAGCCGGTGCTGCGACCACTGGCCGGGCGGCAATAAGGCGGCGGTTTCATCCAGCCCCTTTTCGTCAACGTCCGCAAGGCCAATAAACCAACCTACATTCGCAAAATAACGCGCGACTTCGCGGCCAAGGCCGGACGCAGCGCCCGTGATGAAAATGCTTTTCTGTGCTGCTGACATGATGGTGATTCCCCCCTTACTCACATGGTTGTCAGCGACATCAATTTGCCCACAACGTCAACTGATTATTGCAGCCGCGGTAAAGGCTGGATACATCCCCAGGATCTAAGGAGCGTCTATGTTTCGCTATTTTGCATTGCTGATTGCCGCCATTTTATGCCAGTTTCCAGAGTCGGCGCGGGCTGAGGTCGTGGCCACATTTTACAGCCATGACTTCGGAGACAATTTCCCCCACGCCTTTGTGAAACTGAAAGGCAATGTCCAAACAACAGGTGAGGTGGTCGACACCAATTATGGTTTTACTGCCGTGAACGTGTCGCCTGCCATCTTGATGGGATCCGTCAAAGGCATGGTAGAAACCAAGGACGCTAAATACATCGCCGCCAGCAACCCCCATTTTTCGGTCAGGCTGTCGGACGCCGAATATGCGCGCTTCATGGCTTTTATCGATAAATGGCGCAGCCTGCCGGGAAAAAGCTACAATCTTGGCAAACGCAACTGTGTGCATTTCGCGATGGAGGCAGCGGCGTTGCTTGGCCTCAGCGTCAACCGCCAAAGCCGCTATTTCAAAAAACCAAAAACGTTTTTGTTGGAGGTCGCGGGCCTCAACAAAGGCCTTAAGCCCTAAATCGCCTGAAATCCCTTTGCGTAAATATGCCATGTAAAAATCGCCGCTGCGCCGCGATGCGGTCGCCAGCGTTCGGCGATGACACGGATTTCCTTTTCCGACGGCCGCGTTTCCAGCTTCAGCAAACGGCCCACCCCCTCTTGCACCGCCAAATCGCCGGCGGGCCAAATGTCAGTGCGGCCTTCGGCGAACAGCAAATAGATTTCCGCTGACCAGCGGCCAATGCCCTTCACTTGCGTCAGATAAGCAATCGCCTCCTCATCGTCGGCTGGCAGTGCGTCGAGCGGCAAGGCACCCGTCACCACCAGTTCAGCTAGCGACCGCGCATAGCCCTGTTTCTGCCTGCTAAGGCCGCAGGCACGCAATGCATCGAAATCTTGGGCCAGCAACTGCCCGGGCGGGCATTCAGGCCCCAGCAGGGCTTCCAGCTTGTTCCACACAGATGCTGCAGCCGCGACGCTGACTTGCTGCCCGACAATCGTGCGCAGCAAGGTCGCATAGCCCGGCTCACGTATCCGTTCGTCGGGATAGCCAGTAGCCGCAATGGCTGCCGCAATGCCGGGCTCAATCGCCGCCAGCGCATCAAGCGCGGCATGAAGCTGCTGTGTTGGAATGCCCATGCAAGCTGGCCTATGCGCCGCGTCGCACAGTCGCTGCGTACAACGCAATCGCCGCCGCGTTGGACACGTTCAGCGATTCCATCTGATCGCTGATCGGCAATTTTGCGAGCTGGTCGCAATGTTCTTCAATGTTACGGCGCATGCCGTCGCCTTCGGCGCCGAGCACAAGTGCGTTACGTCCTGGCGTTAGTGCTTGGTCAAGCGTTACGTCCGCATGACCCGACAAACCGATTCGCCAATATCCAGCCTCGGCAATCTCCTCGAGCGCACGCGCTAGGTTGACCACACGTACCCATGGCGTGATCTCAATTCCGCCAGACGCCGCCTTTGCCAATGCGCCCGATTCGGGTGGCGCGTGTCTATCTTGGGTAATAACGGCAACCGCATTAAACGCCGCTGCCGTCCGGAATATCGCACCGACATTATGCGGGTCAGTTACTTGATCGAGGATCAGCAAGGGCCGATTGTCGTCATTGGCAACGGCAAGCGCATCAGTCAGCCAGACATCTTCCAACGGCGCAACCTCAAGCACCAGGCCCTGATGCGGCGCGTCTTTCGGCACAAAACGCGCCAGATCGTTCACTTCGGCATATTGCACAGTCAGGCCATCTGGCACGACGATCTTACCGATTTCCTCCCGTGTGCCCCATAAATTGATGAGGCGGCGTTCGGGATTATCGAGCGCGGCATAAACAGCATGCCGCCCATAAAATTTTGGATTGCCGCTGATGACGGCGGCGCCACGGCGACGGTGGCTCTTGTGTGAAGACATTTTATATTACCTGTGCATGAAAAAGAGGAGGTTATAATGTCCTTTCCCACTTGAGGCATTGACAGGCAAGGGCCGTTTCGCCATTGGGCTGCTTCTTCTGCGGGACCGGCCCTCATGCAAACACATGATGCCCCGCGCGAAGATGTGGACAGGTGGCCGAGTGGTTAAAGGCAGCAGACTGTAAATCTGCCCGG
>JAZKGS010000133.1:0-14844 GCA_040385805.1 Pseudomonadota bacterium
ACCATAATAAAAACCCCTTATTGAATATAAGCAAATTCCATTTCGGCGTCCGGCCGAACAGGACAGTGCCAGGAAAAAGGGGCAAATTGATACCAAACGCGACCCTGTTTTTGTTTTTAAGCCAGAATTGCGTCCGGCCTCAATTCGCGTTTGTTTTCCTAGAACACCTAAAAGTTCCCTCAAAAAGGGTATCACCGTCAACATTTTAAATTAATTGTTTGTTAACAGTAGCTTGCAGTTAATTTTTGTTAACCATAGCGCGAAATCCGCCAAAAATGCCACAAAACAGCCGAATCACAATATCTTACTAAAGATATATGCCTACGATAGTTAATGGGCATAGATGTAACATTGGGTAAACCATGGCCTTCATTCAGCCACCTTCGCATTTGCATTGTAACATTGTGTTCCGGAACAAAGGCATTAGAACCGCGAGCGTTCTGTTTGGGGGAGAAATCATGCACAACGGTGCATCGCTTAAGACTGCGCGGCTGGCGGCTATACTTATAGCCCTATTACCAGCGTGGATGATCTTGCTTCCGCTCGGTATCACCGCCAATCCCGAAGGGTGGCAAGTCTTCGTCCGCGCAAATTCTTTTGCGGTCCCCCTCCTCCAATTTGTCTTTGTCTTGATGGCAATGTCAGGCACCTTTTCACCTTTTCGAGCAATGAGAGAATTGCCCAACCTAACCAAAGTCGCATTGGCCTTGTGGTTGGCAATTTCCTGCATCGTGTCGTTTCAGGCCGGAAAGGACCATCTTGCGGCAATCATCGGCCTGTTGAAACTGGCGGTTGCAGCTTTGTTTTTTCTCGCGCTGATAGAATGGAGAAAGGCGTTTGGGCCGCGTTTCTCACTGATCCTATGGGTTTCGATAGGTGGCGGCGTATTATTGTACACCGGACTTTGGGCGTTTCATATTTGGGTTATCTCGCCGCAAGGCGACGATTGGGTTTACCGCATCCCTGGCGTCAACAATGTCCGCCACACCGGTCATTTTGCAATTGCTGGCGTATTGGCTGGCCTCGTCTGTTTGATTGCCTATCAAAACAGCACGAGCGTATGGCTGCGTTGGGTCGTGCCTTTGTTATTTGGCTCGGTAGGCCTGGGCCTGGCTTTATGGACCGGGTCACGCGGTCCGCTTCTCGCATCGTTTGTCACGATCTTTGTCACCTTTTGTACGGCTGCCAAGGATCGCAAAGCCATAGCCGCCTTTTTCGCAACGTCAGCGCTGGTGGCAACTGCTGTAGTCGCAACCTTACCGGTCCCACATCCAATTTACGGGATAGCCGGTGCGACCGGGATGGCCGATTTGACTGCGCAAGGCACGGCCGATCCAAGCTCGGGCAGAACAATCCTTTGGTCCGGTACAATAGACAAAATTATTGAGCGCCCGATCGTTGGATGGGGGGTAAACCAGTTTGTTGCATCCGGTCCGTCAAAGACTGCCAATTTCTTCCATCCACACAACTTCCCGCTTCAATTGATGTTCTCAGGCGGGATCGTGGGGGCTATATTGATGCTAATGATCTTTTTTCCAGCATTGCGGCAATGGAAATGGCCTTACATCCGCGGCACTGGCGCGGCTGGCCTCGGCGGCATTGTTGGAATACTGGTGTATTCGCTATATGATGGCGCGCTCTATTTTGGTTATCCGACAATGATATTCCTTGTCGCGATCGCAACGTCTATCGCGCCGCCGTCTGCACCGCTACCCGGCCGCGATATGTCAGATTGACCCGCTCGGAAAGGATTAGGTACGGCATCCAGATCGCCATGCTGATCATGACTTTTTGCAAATTTCCTTGCAACAAACTGCCAAGCGCTTCTCCAACGCCGTAAGGTAGCCCTGTCGTGCCACTGACAATATGGGCCATTAACAGTTGCGAGCCGATGTCCAGGCCCCAAACCAACAGCAGAAAGCGCGGGAACCATGGTGCACAGCGCAAAGCAGCCATGAAGCACAAGACATACAGGAAGTTCATGACCACCACATCAAATGTGGTCACCGCGAACAGAACTTGTCCCCAAAGGGGCGCATTGCCATTCATCGCGGGCACTGCGGCAAGAAATTCAAGGCTTCGCACAGGCACGTTAAGCAACATGCCGACGAGTAAGGACGCCATCATTCCAGTTGGCCCGAACATCGGATGCGCGCGGGCAGCAAGCACATCAATAGACTGCCATTTGCCGACCCGCGATAAACGGATTTCCGGTTGTTGCATTAATCCGCCGCGCGGGAAAAGCCGGTCGGCAATCCAATATGCTGCCAGCGGCGATAGCCCAAGCAGTACATATGGCATCACGGTTTGCAGGAGGCTGACCCCACTGTTGATGGGAGACACCGCAAAGCTCGTCCGCAAGATGCCCGCAACGGCAATAAAGGCGACCCATGAAAAAATAATTTTGGGCATGCTGCCTTCAAGCAAAGCAACTGCCGAAATACTTTTTCGATACAGACGTGCACTATATGCTGCCATAACTGCCTTCATGACTTGCTTGCTCCGATAACCTAGACTGAATCAGGTTACGGAAACAAGGTTAATGAAGTGTTGTATATTGGAACTCATTTTACCCAATTCAACAATCATGATTTTGGGAGCCAACCTTGGCAACAAGCGATGCCCGCATGTATCGGGAGAGCACGCAATTTGCGCGCGCTCTCTCCACCTATCTATTCCGGCTGATCGGGCTATCCTGCCGCCTGCACGACAGCCCTAACCTGAACCACCTCTTGGTCGGCCAGAACCCGTTTGCGCCAAGTGGCGAGCGCTTGCCCCACAACTTGGTCCATGTTGTAATATTTATATGTCGCAAGCCGGCCAACGAACAACGTGTTCTCTTCCGCTAACGCCAACGCTTCATAGCGCTTATAAAGGCGCTGGTTTTCTTCGCGTGGAATCGGGTAATAGGGATCACCCTCTGCGGCCGGATATTCGGTGGTAATACTGGTTACATCGCCGGTATCGCCAGTGAAATGCTTATACTCGGTAATCCGCGTATATGGTGTGTGCTCGTCTGGATAATTCACTGTAGCGACGGGCTGGTAATTTGCCTGCTCGACAACGGCATGGTCAAAACGCAGCGACCTGTAAGGCAATGCGCCATAGCAAAAACCGAAATATTCATCGATTGGCCCTGTATAGACCAGGCGGTCATAGGAATATGTGTCTCGAATTTCTGCAAAATCGATGCCCGTTATGATGTCAATTTTTGGGTGATCGAGGATGTTTTCAAACATCCGTGTGTAGCCCTCGCTAGGAATAGCCTGATATGTGTCCGTAAAATATCGGTCGTCAACATTGGTACGTGTTGGCACGCGCGCCGTTACTGACTTGTCCAACTCGCTGGGATCAAGACCCCATTGCTTTCGTGTATAACCCCTGAAGAATTTTTCATACAGTTCGCGACCGATTGCAGAAACAACCACGTCTTCCGATGTTTTTATCGTATCAACTGGCTCGGCGCGCGCCGCAAGCCACGCTTCGGCTTCGGCATCAGTATCAAGGTCAAGTCCGTAAAGCGTGTTAATCGTCGTTCGATTGATAGGGATTGGGACGAGCACGCCATCAACGCTGGCTAAAACGCGATGTTCGTATTTACGCCATTTGGTAAAGCGTGACAGATATTCAAACACGTCAGCCGAGTTTGTGTGGAAAATATGCGGGCCATATTTGTGATACAATTGGCCAACCTCATTGCGCTCGTCAAAAGCGTTGCCAGCAACGTGCGGACGTCGATCAACGACCAGGACATTATATCCCGAACCTGCAGCAAGACGCTCGGCCATCACGGCACCTGCGAAACCTGCTCCGACAACGACCCAATCATAATGCTTTTTGGCCGGCGCTGGCCATCCCGAGGGCGCTGAAATAGGATGCACCCGACGGCCATCCGAATGTGCCGCTGCTACCAGCCCAGCCATCTCAGACTGTGTTTTATCCCAACTCGATTCAGCGATCATTGCGTCAGCAATCTTGGCGCCCTCGCCAGTTTTGGCGAACACGAGTGCCGTTTCACAAGCTGCGATAAATCCCTCGGCGGTCTCTGCAATGCAAACACGTGGGCACTTGCCATATCCAGCCTCCACATCGGTTACCGGGGTCGACACGACAACCTTTCCGCCCGCCAGGTACTCCGGTGTTTTGGTAGGGCTGATAAAGCGCGTCGATTCATTTATAGCAAACGGCATCAATGCGACGTCCCACCCGGCCAAATATTGCGGCAATTCGTCATAGCTTTTGCCGCCCAGCCAATGAATGTTCGGCTGACGCGGAAGTTCTTCCTCGGAGATCTTCACGACTGGACCGATCATGACAATGTTCCATTCGGGATGCGCATCCGCCAACTGGGAAATGAGCGCAAGGTCAATGCGCTCATCAATGACGCCATAATAGCCCAACCGGGGGAAGCCGATTTCAGCCTGATCCTCAGGGTCTTGTACATGCGTCCGCGCTGCTTTGAAATGTGCGACATCGACGCTTGAGGGGAAACAATGCACCGAATGATGCCGACTACGCTTTGCCTCATAAAGGCTCTTGCCGCCGGTAAATACCAAGTCTGCAGCATCGATCAGCTCCGCCTCACGCGCAAGCAGGGCCGGCGGTGCAAATCTAAATGCACTTAGTTCGTCCATACAGTCATAAACTACTGCAGAAGCAGCCAAATGGCGCGAAAATGGCAGCATCATTGGCGTATAATACCAGCGAAGGAGGGAATTCCCGCTTGGTAGATCCAAGGAATCCAATAAGCCCCGCAGCGCAATTTCCTGTTGCGGTTCAGTCATCCCTTCGGGCAAAATCGGGGTCGCAACACACACATCGGTTGACTGACAAACAGTCAAATTCAATGTTGGTTCGTTGTCTGATGTAAAGGTGGGTTCCTCCCAATAGATTACTTTGTGTGTTTTCGTGAAACGAGACATTAAATGTTGAGGTCTCTGAAATACAAAATTCCAACGCAAATGACTAAAGCACAATAAAATAGGCATCAAATCACCTTTTATTCTAATTTCATCTGACGCTTGCATTAACATGTTATTTATCCCAAGTTCACATTAACCATGAAACTAATGCATGCCATGATGGTTCCCACATTTCCCGACGAATTGAGGAAAATGCGATGGAAATGTGGGCCGGCTTTGAATGTACGCTTAATCGCGTCGGGGATAGGTATCAGGATCAACTCCGACCCCATGAGCGCGAAATGCGTAAGGCATGTCTTCGCGCTCTCCCAACATTAGGCGTCACCGCATTTAGATACCGGGTGGCCTGGGAAGATGTTTCTACACCTTGGGAGTGGGTTGAAGAAGACATTCGATTTCTGAACGACCAAGGCATCGATCCCATTATCGGCCTGGTCCACCACGGAAGCGGGCCGGAACACACAAGCCTGCTTGACGACAATTTTTCTTCAGGCCTTGCAGCGCACGCGGCAGAAGTCGCACGCAGACTGCCCAATGTCGCGTTTTGGACACCTGTAAATGAACCGCTGACAACGGCGCGATTTTCGGCACTTTACGGGCATTGGTACCCCCATGAGCGCGACGAAAAGGCGTTTTGGCTGGCACTTTTAAATCAAACAGATGCGACCATCGCCTCAATGCGGGAAATTCGCACCGTCAATCCCGCCGCAAAACTTGTCCAGACGGAGGATATCGGCACCACTTATGCAACTGCTGCATTGTGCGATCAGGCAGGCTATGACAACCAAAGGCGTTGGATGACGTGGGATCTACTGTGTGGAATGGTAGTAGCCGGCCACCCATTCTACGACAGATTGTGCAACCTTGGATTTCAAGACCGTCTGCATAGAATAGCGAGTGCGCCCTGCCCGCCAGACATCATCGGCGTAAACCATTACATCACAAGCGACCGTTTCCTTGACCACCGCATCAGCCACTATCCCGACACCCGTATTGGTGCGAACAATACGCAGAAATACGCCGATATTGAAGCCGTCCGGGTACTTGCGACACCCGTTAACGGAATGAAAATTGCTCTGTCAGACGCCTATGATCGATATAAAATTCCCGTTGCCTTAACCGAATGTCACAATGGCTGCACGCGCGAGGAACAAATGCGCTGGGTGCGTGATGCATGGGACAGCTGCGTGCAATTAAATGCAGCTGGAAAGGACATTCGGGCGGTCACAATTTGGACATTAATGGGCGCGCGCGGTTGGTCTGATCTGTTAACGACGGCGTCGGACGATTTTGAAAGCGGCGTCTTTGACCCGCGAAGTCATACGCTAAGGCCGACAGGACTTGCAGAAACAATTACAGCAATAACCCATTCGCGTCCGCTGCCATCGGCAATATCAGGGCCTGGTTGGTGGCAGCGTGAAGATCGCCTGAAATATGCCCCAGTTCAAGTAGCGCGCCCGGTTTTTCGTAAAACTGTACCCGGCAAAAGCGCACCTTTGTTGATTGCAGGGGTTACTGGCTCGCTTGGGCAAGCCTTAGTGCAAGCAGCAAAGCAGCGCGGCCTGCATGTGGTTACCACGTCGAGGGACGATATGTCGCTGCAGGACCTCGCCAGCATCAAGGAAGCTCTGCAACATCACCGACCTTGGGCTGTTATAAATGCAACTGGCTGGGTCAAAGTAGACGAGGCAGAGGACGCAATTCAATCCTGTCTTTCGATCAATACCGATGGCGCGCTGGCGCTCGCGATGTGCTGCGATGATCTAGGACTACCCAACGTCCATTTTTCCAGCGATCTCGTGTTCGACGGACAGACCAAGGTTCCCTACCGAGAAAGTGCTCAGACTGGCCCATTGAATGTATATGGAGAAAGTAAAGCGCTCGCCGACGCTATGTTGTTACAGATGACAACGCCACTGGTCGTCCGAACGGCGGCATTTTTCTCGCCTTTTGATCCGCACAACTTTGCCCATAATTTGTTTTCGGCATTGCGCAACGGAGATACGTTCTTGGCGTCATCAGCCCATCAGGTTTCCCCGACCTACGTCCCTCATTTGGCAAATATCGTGCTGGACCTGACAATAGATCGCGCGCACGGACTATGGCATATTTCCAACGGCACGACTTTAAGCTGGTTTGAATTCGCACATGAATTGAGCGCCGCTGGTGGCCTGAACTCCCGGCGCATCGGATCGGCCTCTCCGGAGGAGCTAGGTTGGGTCGCAGCGCGACCCGCCCAGTCAGGGTTGCAGTCAATCCACGGCCAAATGGTGCCGAGCCTTGGGCATGCTTTCGACGATTTTGTAAGGCATATGGCTGCGTAACCGAATTCGGCGCGACGCAATCGACCGCCGACCCGTTTTTTTCCCAACTGCGCTAGCCGTCTAGTCCCTCGCCGAAACGTCCCTCACATGCTCGTTCCTATTGCAGCTACTGAATGCAATTCATCTGCCAAATATTCTTATATGCCTCATGTTGCTGGCGCATTTATTTATATCTTGGGCGCAACGGTAACCATAAAGAATGGGTGCCGCATTCTGGTATTTCCCAGTCGATCCACGGGCTCAACTCAGTTTACCCGCTACAAAAATCGTTGAATATCAGGTCACTAAGCTGCAGAATCATTGACACTGGCATAGCCCCGCGACCTCAGCCGCCAAAAGCTTCTCCATTTTGGGCGATATGCCCAATTACAAACACCGTTTTAACCATTCCTTGAGGTTCTCAGGCTAGCGCATTGTGATGCATGCGCGCATCGTCATAGTGGATGATCGGTCGACCAACCTTCGCGTTTACGCGCAGTATGTCGCCATGATGGGTCCGAAGTACTCAGCGAAGTGTTTTCACAGCGCGGTCGACGCTTTGAAATGGCTTGAGACCGAGACCGCAGATCTTTTGATTGTTGACTATCGCATGCCGGAAATGAATGGCGCGGAATTCATCAGTAAAATACGATCGCGTACGGTTGGCGCCCACATCCCCGCAATCATCATTACTGCGCGACAGGACCGCGAATGCAGGATTACTGCGCTGGACGCTGGCGCTACCGATTTTTTGCAGACGCCCGTGACGCACATCGAATTTCGGGACCGCGCCTTGCTTTTACTAGGGCAGCATTATCGTCAGCGCGAACTGAATCAATCATTGGAGGCAAACCGCGCACCAGGCGACCGGGATAACGAGGATAAAAGCGGCAAATCAATGCTCGAGCAGATCATTGATACGACACCAATCCTGATAAATGCAACCGACCGAAACGGCAAATTTCTGTTTCTAAATTCGTATCAAGCCGCTCTTTTCGGACGTGCCCCCGATGAACTTGTCGGCAAATCGATAGCGGACATCATGGAGCCTGACCTCGTCGAGCGGGAAATGCGGCGGAATGCAATGATCCTGGAATCTGGTGTTACAATACCGAATTTTGAGGAGAAGTTCGTCAGCAAGGGTGTCGAGTTGATTTTTCATTGCAACAAATCACCTCTGCTGAACAAGGATAATCAAGCCATTGGCATTTTAACAACGGGTTTGGACATCACGGCCCGGAAATTTGCCGAACAACATCGTACCCATTTGGCCCTGCACGATATGCTTACAGGTTTGCCGAACCGTACTCTGCTTGCGCAATGGATGCGTTCCGCCATAGACGACAGTAACTCGAGCAAGCGCGGAGCTGCTTTGTTGCTGCTCGATTTGGACCGGTTCAAGGTGATCAATGACACCCGTGGACATCAAACAGGCGATGTTTTGCTCAGGCAGGTTGCCGAGAGGATAACCGCGGCCTTGGATAGCAATGGATTTGCTGCGCGCATTGGCGGGGACGAGTTCGCCATTGTTCTTCAAAATCTCGAGGATAGCAGCAGCGTCGCAACGATTTGCACGAGACTGCTTGCAAAAATCGGTGAGCCCTACACAATCGGGGGCGTAGAACAGTTAATCGGTGCCAGCATTGGTGTTGCGCTGATCCCAGAAGACGGCACCTCGCCCGATGAACTTCTGCGCCTTGCCGACCTCGCTATGTACGAGGCAAAATCATCAGGGCGAAATTGCTTTTGCTTCTTCTCCCCCCAAATGAACCACATTGCGCAAATGAATGCCGGAATTGAGGCTGACTTGCGCGATGCATTAAACAATGATCAGCTTTTCATTGAGTATCAGCCTATCGTAGACTCCCAAACGGGAGAATATGTCGGGCTCGAAGCTTTGGTGCGCTGGAACCACCCTGTGCGAGGAAGATTGGTTCCCAGTGACTTCATCAAAGTCGCAAATGACTCAGGCTTGATTGGACGCATTGGCGCTTGGGTTGTCGAAGCGGTCTGCAAACAGATCGCGGATTTTATCAAGCAAGGCATCGCGCTGCCACCGATCGCCGTCAATGTGTCGCCGAAACAATTTCAATACGCCGCGTTATGCAAAGAAATACTCGACCTAGTCACCAAATATGAAGTGCCCAAAGGCAAGCTTGGGATTGAAATTACCGAGGAGCTTTTGATCGACAATAGCCAGAAGGTACATGCACAACTGGCGACACTGCGTTCTGGCGGCATTCAGATTTCAATTGACGATTTCGGGACAGGTTACTCGTCTCTCCAATATTTGCGAGATTTGCCCGCTACGCGGCTGAAAATTGACCAAACCTTCATCTCACGCATAGAAACTTCAGCGACGGACAGGGCAATCATCTCCACCATCGCGCATTTGGCGCATGCCCTTGACATGCGGGTCGTTGCTGAAGGCGTCGAAACAGAAGCGCAATTTGCTCTGCTGCGTGCTTCGGGATGCGATGAAGTCCAGGGTTTTCTTACGGGACGCCCTCTATCGGTGGAAGAATTGCACGCGCTATTCAGTAACGGGCAGGCGCGGTTCCGACTGGCCACAAAATGAATAAGCTGCTTCCATTTATCAAAAGCGACTTCACTTCAGAGCAGCAGATGCTTGTGAACAGAATTTTACTTGCTCTGCTGTCGGCAGGTGGATGCTATTATTTTGCGGTCGATCAAGTGATCATTTTGGCGTTCACCGCTTACTCCATGTTCAATGTCACGCTTTTAGTGATGCAAAAGCATAATCTATGGCAGCCGCAACGACGGTGGATAGCTGCCATTATAATCGACGCGATATTCGCCTTTGCAGTTATGTCTTATGCACCTGTCCAAATGTCGATCTATTATCCGGTTTTGTTATGGATCATTTTAAGCAACGGGTTTCGCTTTGGTGTAAATTGGCTTCTCGCGTCATCAATATTGTCAACCATAAGCTTTGGGGCTGTTGTTACGACCACGGAATATTGGCAACAGAATCTTATGTTGGGGGCGGCTCTGATGTTCGCCTTGCTTGCTATTCCCGCTTATTGCTCAACACTGATCCGGAACATTTCCGACGCCAAAGAAGAGGCCGACCTGGCAAGCAAAGCGAAAAGCTATTTTCTTGCAAGCGTAAGTCATGAATTGCGAACCCCGTTGAACGCAATCATTGGCTACGGGAACCACTTGCGCCAATCAAATATGCCGCGCGATCAAAAGGACATGGTTGAGGCAAGCGTATTGGCTGGCGAGCATCTACTTCATTTGATTGAGCAGCTGATTGACGTTGCCAAAGCCGGGACAGGCAAGACGAAGGTCAAGCTTGCAGCATTCCGGCCCACGGATTTGTTAGCGGAAATCCGGGACATCATGGCCGGGCGGGTTGAAGAGAAAGGCCTCGCGCTTCACCTTCAAGCCGAACCCTTAAGCGACGACATGGTCGAGGGACCAGTTAACGTCATCCGGAATATACTGTTGAACCTGGTAGGAAACGCCGCCAAATTCACCGAAGCGGGTTCAATCACGATAAGCTGCGGTCTGGCGGTGCGTAACAACAAACCCGCGCTTTCGTTTGCCGTGCGTGACACAGGTATTGGAATTGCCGAATCCGCCAGAGAACGCATTTTTCAACCGTTTCAGCAAGCGGACGAAACCGTGATGAACCGCTTTGGCGGTACTGGCCTCGGGCTTTCCATTTGCAAACAACTTGCCGAGCAAGTGGACGGCGTGATTACAGTCGAAAGCCAAATCGGCCAGGGAAGTCAGTTCAGGATTGATATCCCCATCCAGACGATTGAGGGTCCGTCACAATTTGACGACATTCACGCTGGCGCACAAACACACATTCTCTCGTTCGGCCATATCGCGGCCGAACTTTTGGCAAATGCCCAAGCGCAAGAAAATTTCCACGTTCGACACATGCCCTGCGAAGGCCGGGCTGCACTCGTAGCAGCTACGAGCGAGCTGGATCTCAATATGTTTGCGATCGTTCTTATACCTGAACATTTGGCGCACGAACTCGGAGCTGACGACGAGTTTTGGACCATTTTGGCAGACGCTGATGTCGCGCCCATTTTGGTATCCGAAGGGGACGTTGCTGCGCCTGGCGCATATTTCCCCGCTTTCACTTCCGTTTTACAATCGTCGGCCAACTTTGTAGAAATCCGCAGTGCATTCAAAATTGGTCGCGCATTTGCCAAAAAAGTTCGCGCCCCCCTCGTGCAGAGCGAAAGGGAAGTTGAAGCATATACGCCCAGACGGGTATTGGTAGCTGACGATAATCGGACAAATCGCAATGTTTTGGCAGCAATTCTTGAAGCAGCCGGTCATTCCGTAGTGATGGCCACGGACGGTGATGAAGCTCTGCTAGAACTTGAAAAGGGTGAAACTGACATTTTGTTGCTTGACGTCAACATGCCCCGTTTAAGTGGGATAGACGCCTGTATATCATGGCGCCGAAAAGAAGCTGGCGCCAGTCATTTGCCAATCATCGGCGTTACTGCCGACGCAACTACTGAAACCGAGGTGCAATGCATCGAAGCAGGAATGGATCTACGGATTACTAAGCCAGTAGATGCCAAGCTACTTCTGTCCACAATCGAAAAATATTGTAGCCAGGTCAGCGAACCACGGCAATCGGACATCACCCTGACTGAAGAGCACAACAATATCGTCATCCCGATTTCGCGAGAAATTAAGCGATCCCTTGATACTATCGATCGTACACAAATCGAATATCTCCGCTCCATTGGCGATCAAACTTTTGTCAACGCAATGATCGAAGGCTTTTTCGAAGATATAGAGCAGTCGCTCGAGCCAATGCGTGCTGCCGTAAAAGCACAGGACGTAGCAGAATTCCGATTTTGTGCCCATGCGTTCAAGAGCTCCGGCAATAACATGGGCGCGCGTTCACTGGCCCATTTATGTGGGCAACTTGAGAATATAAGCGAAGATGACTTTTCTAAAAACCGGGTGGACCATCTGGCAAAGATGGAGAAGGAAATCGCAGGTGCAATTGCCACACTGAAAACTGAGGTTTACACGGGCGACGTTCCCGCCATCGCCCAGAGGGGCTGACCCGAAAGACGACCATGTGCGTCCATTCGAGGCAAAACATCAGAGATCTAGCAGCTTAGTTTGTCTGTAAGATGTAAATCAACGGCGTTAGCAGTGCCGGCGCGACCTGTAAGGCGTCCTTAAACAGTCTGCGGGCCTGTGAGTCACCTACAACGACGACGTCGTTAGCAAACACCTCCGGGTCATTGTAAACCCCGCGGCGGATAGATTTCAGATTGTACAACGCAGCCATTTTCTGGCCATTTACTGTCCGGAAAATTACCACGTCATCCAGCTTGGCAAATTCCGCCGTTCCTTTTGCCACTGCCACAGCGCGCATCAAGGTCATTTTGCCAATTACCGGATATAAGCCAGGTTCCCGCACCTGGCCGTCAATCGTTATCACCTGGCTAACGGTTTCCTTCAGGTTCACGGTGACTTGTGGATCACGGACATATTGCCCGCGCAATCGGCCTTCGATTTCCTCCTCCAACTCACCGGGCGTCTTACCGGCGGCCTCCATAATTCCGGCCAGGGGAAACGATATCCGCCCGCCAGCGTCGGTTTGGACTTCTTGCTTGCTCAGCTCTTCAATACCGAACACATCGATGGTCAGCTTATCAAAAGGACCAATGAGATACGGCCGGTTCTGTTCAAACAGGTCAAGCCGGGTCGGCTCAGGCAGAACATCGCTCTCAACGATCTTGACATCAGACGCGTTCCAAGCTCCGCCGAGTTGCGAGCTACCGCACGCCGACAATGCAGTCGACAACGCGAGAAGGATTACCAATTTGCGCATAAGTGATTCCCGAAAACTCAGTTCGCTTCGCTGCTAGCGAACGGCGGAATGTAAAGCCACATCTTTTGCGCCGGGATGAATTGCGTCGGGGAGTTTATTGGAAAACTTACTCAGCTGCAGCATCCAAATTTCATATAGGTTGATCGATCCACATGGAATAATGTGACCGTCTCCTGCTTCATGTGCAATTAGTCCCCGCGCCACAATATAATGGACACGAGGACATTTTGCGCATTCGGGTTTCAGTGCGAGTGACCCACAGGTGGATCAACAAGGCGAGGGTTAGCTGTCCAACTTTGCGCCCAGCTTTGTTTGATTTGTTTGCCATTACCTAAGTCGCCTGCCGAGCAATTTAGCATTTTATCGAGGCAATTTTTCTCCCAAGCATCATGCACACCCGGATCCCATGCCATGAAAAAGTCAGCATGGAAGGTGTCTCCACGCTTGTGCCCAGGCGATGTGTCCATGCTGTCAGATACCAGCGAATAAGTCTCCCCTGCTGCCTGAGTAAACCACGCCCCCATTGTAAAAGCCGGTATGACATAAGGATGAGATGTAGGACATTTGTAGTAACCCCACGACCCATAGGAGCCATATGAAACGTGGCTGCGATGGTCCGCGCTGTCGAGGTTCTTTCCGTCCCAGCAATCAGGAGCGGAGATTCTAGCGCCAATTCGATTATCGACAGGACAACCTGCCTGCGCATCTTCAAGGTTATCCCAACTCATACCGGAAGGTGCGGTTGGTCCGTCACAAGCAAATGAAAACGCGCCTGTTTTTGGCCCTGCAAGGTTGAGCATGTCCCGTCCAAAGATAAAGCGAAGGCCGTTGGGGAGCGTGACACCCTTTCCTTGATATTGGGGGTGGTTAGGGTCCGAAACGATCGGGTCCGATAGTGGACGACGCTTATAGTATATACTTACATAATCGGGCCGAACAACCTGCCCTTTACCGTTTAGGACCGCTGGCATCCAATAAGCAGAGCGATTTACGGGCGACATACAAGTGGAGTTTCCTGTGGTGCGCAAAGATTCATAAGTAGAGTTCGCATCTGCCAAATTATTACCAAAAAATTGGTGTAGATGGCTTCGGCCCGGCTGACCGGGATAAACGATGGGGTCATCAGCCTTTAATTGACCTGGCATACAAATGAACCGGAATGCGCCGACAACGTCAGGGGCAGCAGAAGGCGGGATGGACGTTGTTACCAACTCTGTCGCCGGATCGAAGTTACTGGCGATGGGCGCAGCGCCCTCAAGCGTCGCCGTGCTAACATTAGTCGCCGGCGACACGGTAGGCGGTGGCGGGGTCGGTGTAGCCACTATCTTAGTTTTTTTCGCTTGTTCAACCTGGATCATGTCCGCACTTGCGCTATCCGCGCCGCCCGCCTCGCCGCGGCAAGCAGCGACAGCTAATCCAAGAGCGATTATTGAACACATACGCCGCGTGGAACCTTTTTGGTGGCTAATGCGTTCCATACCAAATTGCATTTTTGAAAGTTTAGCAAAGATTTTTAGATGCGCGTGATTCAGCGCACGCTTGCCCGTGGGCAGCGCCTTCGGCGATATTTGCATTTCCATTATTAACCCTCTGCGCGATGTTATTGCTTTAGGCCCCCGCTTGGTAATGGGATATAAAGCCTAATATCGAGTTAATCTTGCCCCTATTTGCCCGTTAGAGCGGAGCGGTGCCGTTCCCCCGACGAACGGAAAAAGTTCTATTTTTGGAAAGCTTTCGCCGTAAAAATGGGATAGTTGGTCGCTTTTTT
>JAZKGS010000134.1:0-9022 GCA_040385805.1 Pseudomonadota bacterium
AAGGAGAAAGTGAGGACGGGTAGTGCGAGACCAGTAGCAACCACCCGTCCTAACTGAGTGGGTGTTGAACAACCACTGCCATGCACTGTTTGTGCCAAGTGTACAATTTCTATTATTTTCAATGTGTAAGCAATTTCCAGCGCTTATCTGCTGCGAGACCGTGTAAAATATATCGACAAAAAGCCGACGGACAGGGACTAACGACGTTTACAGATGTAATCGAATCGATTACGTCTGTAGTCGGAGAATCAAGCATGTCATCAGAACGTATCAGCGACGCCGAGTTAGCGATTATGGAAATCCTTTGGGATCAAGCGCCCTTAACCGCGACGGAGGTTGCCGCGCGCTTGCCTGACGAACGCGACTGGTCACTACCTACCGTCAAGACTCTTTTGTCGAGATTGCTGGCCAAGGCAGCGGTTCAAAATAGCGCCGACGGCCGACGCTTCCTTTACTCGCCTCTCATTGATCGCGACGATTATGTCTCGCACGAATCCAAACGGCTGGTGGACCGCCTGTTTGGCGGTAAATTCATGCCGCTGGTCGCACATCTGGCCGAGCAGGAAAAGCTCAGCGATGCCGATATTTCCGAGATTGAGAGATTGTTGCAGGAGATGAAATCATGAACACCGACTTCATGGGCGCATGGCTGCTCGATACTTTGACGGTGACAACATTGCTGATGGCGGCGGTCTTGCTGGTCCGGCGATCTGTCGCGCAGCATTTCGGACCCGGCATTGCTTATGCCCTTTGGCTTATCCCTGCCGCCCGCGTGCTGATGCCGACGTTAGAGGGGCCAGCCGTTGCGACAGTACAAAGCAACCTTGCGGTGCAAGCCACTGTTCGCGATGTTATCCTGACGGACGTTTCCACCCCGGAAACCGTTGCTGTGACCACCAGCCAATTGGCGACAGCGCCTTCGGTCGATTATGTTGTGCTTGGTCTCACGCTTTGGCTTGGGGGCGCGGTATTGTTGTTTATCATTCAGATGATCCGTTACGCCGCAATGCGGGACGATCTTCTGTCGGAGGCCACCGACATCGCGTATGTTGACGGCATCAGGATAGTTGCATCCGACCAAGTCGCAGGGCCGCTCGCCTTTGGCCTGTTCAAGCGGACGATTGCGGTACCGGAGAATTTCTTCAAAACCTTTTCGCCTGCGGAGCGCGAACTCGCACTTGCCCATGAAATGGCGCACCACAAATCAGGCGACTTGTTTGCTAACCTTGCGGCATACACAGTCTTGTGCCTTTTGTGGTTCAACCCGGTGGCATGGATGAGCTGGAGTGCATTTCGCTTCGATCAAGAGGCCGCCTGCGACGCCCGCGTGCTTGCTGGAAGGGATTCCACCCAGCGCGAGATTTACGGGCGCGCGCTTGCTCGGACCGCCTTTGACGGCGTGCCGACATTTGCCACCGCACTGAATTCCCCCAAAACCGTGATTGAAAGATTGAGGAGACTGACCATGAATGACGCCAGCAAAACACGCCGGTCGATTGGTAAAGTGGGCATATTAACTGCCGCTGCCATCATCTTGCCGCTTACTGCGACAATCGTACCAGCGATAAATGCCCAAGAGGCGCAAGTTGCCGACGTGGCCGCACCCGCCGCACCCGCCGTTCCAGCCGAACCCGCCGCACTTGCTGCACCTGCTGCTCCAGAAGCGCCTGCTGCACCGGAGGTGCCCGTGGCGCCTGCGAAACCCGTTAAGGTCATCAATATTTCGCTTGGCACGACCACTGACGGCAAGCCAAAAGGTAAAGTGGTGCAAAGAATATTGCGCGATGGCACGACCTATGTTTTCCGCAGCGACAAGCCACTTTCAGAGGCTGAGCTGGAAAAAGTTATTGCCAACGCTAACGAAGCGCGCGCTGAAGCCGCCGTCGCCATGGTGGAAGCCAACAAGGCTGGCCGGGAAGCAGCGAAGGCGATGAGCCAAGCCAATGGCGCACAAATTGAAGCGGATATGGCTATGGCATCGGCAGAGATTGCGCGCGGTATGGCCGAGGCAAACCGTGTCATCGCGATGACCAACGCAGCCTCTTACGTGCCCGAGATCGAAATCAAGGAAATCACCAAAAACTGCACTGCCGGGCAACCTGTGACCACCGACGTTCAGGGCTTTGACGGCACGAACAAGTCGCGTGTAAAAATTGTGATGTGTGGCAAAGATCAGGCACGGATCGCCCGCGTTGAGGCCATTAAGGGCCTACTTGAAGCCCGCCGTGAAATCGGCAATGACAAAGACATGCCAGCCGGTGTCCGCAAAGATGTTGTGAAGCAACTTGAAGTCCAAATTCGCAAGCTTGAGGCAAAAAGACCTCAAGGCGAATAACAGGGAAACTTCATTCGGGTCAGGCATGCTCCCCTTTTGATGACCCGGTCGGGGCGGTATTCGAGAGCCGCCCCTTTTTCTTTTGCCCAATATGCGCCATATCGCCCGGATGAATTGGCCCGATACAATCAAAGCAGGCGAAACCGAACAGCATGAGCCGCTCGTGCGGCGGGTGCTTGCACCCAATGCGTCGCCTTACACCTACACCGGAACGCAAACATGGATTGTTGGCAATGGCAGCGATGTAGCCGTGATTGACCCCGGCCCGGTCGGCAGCGGGCAAAGCATTGGCGACCCAGCCGACATTCGCGGGGAGGGCCATGTCGAGGCGATCTTGCGCGCAGTGGGCGACTCCAGGGTCACGGCGATATTGTGCACCCATACCCATCGCGACCACTCGCCCGCAGCAGCGCCGTTGAAAGCCGCAACGGGCGCCCCGATCATTGGTTGCGCGCCACTGGTGCTCCGCGACGATGGTCCGCGTGCCGACAGTGCCTTTGACCCTGATTACTGCCCAGATCGCATTTTAAAGGACGCTGAGACTGTTTCTGGCGATGGTTGGACCTTGGAGGCAGTGGCGACGCCGGGGCACACCAGCAACCATCTCTGCTTCGCCTTGCAAGAAAGCGGCGCTTTGTTCACCGGCGATCATGTTATGAAATGGTCGACCAGCGTCGTCAGCCCGCCCGATGGCGATATGAGCGATTATCTGGCGAGCCTGCAGAAATTATACGAACGCGAAGACCGTATCTATTACCCGGCCCACGGCCCCGCAGTCGAAAATCCGCGTCAGCTTGTGCGCGGCATGATTGGTCATCGCAGGCAACGCGAACGGCAGATTGTTACTCTGCTTGAGGCAGGCGAGGGGCATATACCCAATATGGTTGCGGCGATGTATAAAGGTTTGGACCCACGACTCATTGGCGCAGCCGGGCGTTCGGTTCTAGCGCATCTCATTGATCTGCAAAATCAGGGCCGCGTGGCCGCGCAAGGTGATGGCTGGCACCTGATAACCGAGGCTTGAAGCCCGCTTAAGGGCGTGGTATTTATCGGACTGGGTCGCGAAGTCTCAACTTTTGGGGGGAGGACATCGCATGGCTACTTTGGCACCGGCACAATCGCATACAAGCGAGGCCGACAATTTTTTCCGTACACTCGCCATATTGATGGCGGTGACCGTGGTTGCGGGCTTTTCCGTGCAGTTTCTCGCCGGTCGTTCAAGCTTTACCGCGCGGCCGCTGGTGCATATGCACGGCTTGGCCTTCATGGCTTGGGTGGGCCTGTTTGTGACCCAGGCTTGGCTTGCAACGCACGGCCCCATTTCGCTGCACAGACGATTGGGCTGGATTGGCGCAGTTTGGGTCGTGGTATTGCTGGTCATGGGAAGCTTGATTAGCATTGATGTTACCCAGCGCGGCACTGCTCCATTTTTCTTTCAACCGCAGAATTTCCTGATTGCCAATCCACTGTCCGCCATCGTGTTTGCGGCGCTCGCTTGGACCGCCATTCGGCTTCGGCGGCAAACGGACTGGCATATGCGCCTGCATATTTGTGCGATGACGGCAATTATTGGCCCTGCCTTTGGACGGCTGCTGCCGATGCCATTGCTCATTCCGTACGCTTTTGAAATTGCCGGGTTGGTGGGATTATTGTTCCCGATCGCGGGAATGATCCGCGATTGGCGCAAATATGGGCGCGTACATCCGGCTTGGTATTGGGGTGTAGGGGCATTTTTGGCAGTCATTCCAGTGTCTCACCTGATTGCGAACTCTGCGATGGGCGATGCGATCTATGTGGCAGTGACGGCCGGTCATCCCGGTGCCGCGGTCCCCGGCCTCGAATTCGCGCCACCGCCGATAATGCCGGAATAATACATCAGCATTTGCCGAAAAGTCATTTGCCCCTATTTAGAGGCTATGACAGTTCGAACCTCGCAAAATTGGACGGCGCGCCTTGTCGCACTTGCCGTCGTGGCCGTGCTGATCTTAACGATATGGTGGGCGATTGACAGCGTGCGCTCGTGGCGCGAGGGGCCATCGCCTGAAACTATTGCGAGTGCCAGCCTAACAGGTATTCGCGAACAGAACCGCCTATCGGCCTTTGCCGCCAACTATGCTGCGGTCGTGACAAGTACGCAGACGCGCTTTGGCTTGTCGGCGCGCAAGACGCTGATCATGCAAGGGTTGGTCCGTTACGAAGTCGACATGGCTAAGCTGAATGAGGACGACGTCCGCTGGGATGCCTCAACCCAAACGCTGCGCGTCAAAATTCCGCCGATTGAAGTCGCACCGCCGCAAATCGATCTAAACTCCATTCAGGAATATGGCGAGAACGGCCTGTTACGCGCGTTGACCGATGTTGATGATACCCTTGATGATGCCAACCGCGCCAAAGGGCAGGCAGAGCTTGTGCGCCAAGCCAAGGGCCCTGTGCCGATGAAACTGGCCCGCGATGCGTTCAAGCGCGCTATCACGCAGAATTTTCAGGCGCCATTGCGTGCGGTTGGCCTGAATGCCAAAGTCGAGACCTATTTCGCAGATGAAATCGGTGGTCAGGTGTCGACGCGTTGGGATGAATCGACGCCGCTTGAGCAAATTGTACGGGACCAAGAAAAAACGCCGTGAGGGCGCGAAGCTGACCTTGTTTCGTGACGCCAAATCGACCACATAGGCGTTCAATTCAGCTGCTGAAACAAGTTCGGCTTGGCAAAGGTAAGAACGCATGAACGCTCCAACCACCCGCGAAAATCTGCAAGGCCTTGACCTGCTCGCAGAGATCAATCGGCTAAAGAAAGAGCGCAATGCCGTCATCCTCGCGCATTATTATCAGAAGCCTGAAATTCAGGATCTGGCCGATTTCGTTGGCGACAGCCTTGAATTAAGCAAGCGCGCGGCGGAAACCGACGCAGATGTCATCGCTTTTTGCGGCGTCAAATTCATGGCCGAAACTGCCAAGATTTTAAGCCCGCAGAAAACCGTCATACTGCCTGATATGGCGGCTGGTTGTTCGCTGGAAGACGCGTGCCCGCCCGGCAAATTCCGCGCGTTTCGTGAGGCACATCCTGACCATATCGCGCTGACCTACATCAATTGCTCGGCTGAAGTGAAGGCGCTGTCCGACATCATTGTGACCAGCAGCAGCGCCGAGACCATCCTGAGCCAAATTCCACCAGAGCAGAAAATCATCTTTGGCCCAGACCGTCATTTGGGTGGCTATCTTAGCCGCAAGTTCAATCGAGAAATGCTGTTATGGCCCGGTGTCTGCATTGTGCATGAGGCATTTTCAGAAACCGAGTTGCTAAAGCTGAAGGCGCAATATCCCGGCGTTCCGGTTGCCGCCCACCCCGAATGCCCGCCGCATATCATCGACCATTCGGATTATGTCGGCAGCACCAGCGGCATACTGCAATATGCCCAGACGATGGAGGGCGACACGCTGATCGTTGCCACTGAGCCGCACATCATTCACCAGATGGAAAAGGCTGAACCCACCAAGACCTTCATCGGTGCGCCTGGCGCGGACGGCAATTGTGCGTGCAACATTTGTCCTTACATGGCGCTCAACACGATGGAGAAGCTATATCTCGCGCTGCGTGACCTGACCCCGCAAATCGAGCTCGATGAAACTGTGCGGTTGGCGGCCAAAAAGAGCCTGGACCGGATGTTGGAGATGGCGAGTGGGACCATTGGCAAAGGCGATCTCGGCCGGGCTTGACGGAAGCTGCAGGTTTTTCGATGGTGCGGGCGCATAATCGGTTCATCTTGAAACCATTTTGCATCCTGCCCGTTATGACGTCATGTTCCAATCACCTTCTGCAATTCGCCACCCGCTGATTTGCGCGTTCGAAGAATTCGTCCGCGAGCCCTTATTCCCCTGCGTCGGCGCGAAGGCCGCGCTGTCAAAGCAGCAAATGACTTTTGTGATGGCGCGCGACATCAAATCGGCTTGGGATGATCTCGACATCCATGCCGCGGTTCGCGGTCTTGTCGATAAATATCGCGAGAACCGAGCGCCATTTCGCTCGCTCGCTGTCATTTTTGAACATGACTCCGGTCTCGATGAACTCGAATTCGAACAATATCTTTGGGAGCGGCTTCAATCGTTAAGCGACAAGGATGATTGGCTGGGCCAGAAACAGGACGCCCGCGTGGCGCATGACCCCAACCACCCTGAATTCTCGCTCAGCTTTGGCGGTGAAGCGTTTTTCATTGTGGGTCTTCACCCGCACGCAAGCCGGCCTGCGCGCAAGTTTGTGCGCCCCGCTATGGTTTTCAATCTGCATGACCAGTTCGAACTGCTGCGTGAAGCCAACCAGTATGACAAGCTGCGCGCTTCCATCATGGACCGAGACGTGAAAATTGCGGGCACGTTAAACCCGATGTTGTCGAAACATGGTGAGGTTTCCGCTGCGCGCCAATATAGCGGCCGTGCGGTTGAAAGCGGCTGGAAATGCCCCTATCAGCGTGCCGGCGCTCATCCGGATCAGGAACTGCTAGATGCCATCACGGATTGAGCCACGCACTGGCGTCGCATTTACCTTGAACAAGGGCGACATTTTGACCGTGACTGACCCGAACGGGGAACAGGTTGCTGATCTGCTTGCCTTTCATCAGGGCGATATCGGGGAAGTTATCTCGTCCGGCCGCACGCTTGATTATGCGAGCCGATTGTTTCTGACGACTGGCGACCTGCTGTATTCCAACCGAAGCAATGTGATGCTGGAGATTATTTCAGATGATGTGGGTCGCCATGATTTTTTGCTGACACCGTGCAGCAAAGATACCTTCCGTATTATTTACGGCGATACCGATCCGCATCAGGGCTGCTTCGGCAATCTGGCTGGCGCCCTGGCGCCCTTTGGCGTAACGGAAGACATGATTCCAATAGCCTTTAATTGTTTTATGAATGTCGCAGTCGATGGCGTGACGGGCAATCTGAGTGTTGATCCACCGTTAAGTAAGGCAGGGGACAGCATCCGGTTTAGGGCCCATGCCGACCTGATCATTGGCCTTACAGCCTGTTCGGCGCTACAATCGAACAATGGAGCATTCAAGCCGATCCTGTATGACATTGAGCCAGGCGTTTGATAATCACTGACGTTGCCTACAGTGGGCACGGGCTTTTGCGCGATAATAACGCCGGAGCGCTCGCAAAGCTCCGGATAAAACTTTGCTATCTGGTCCGGCACCAGAGACTGGCCGACCTTGACGCGCCAACTTCATTCAACGAATTGGTCCAGCGAAGAAAATTGCGAAATCGCGACATGCGCATGGTGACGCTCGCCGACAAGGTCGCGGTAAAGGCTTTCGTCGCCGATGCTTTGGGTGCCGAATGGGTCATTCCAAGTTTGTGGCATGGAACGCGTCTTCCCGACCTGCCCGATTGGGAGCGCCCTTTCGTGATTAAATCGCGGCATGGCTGCAACCAGAATATCTTTGTGCGCGACGACGATTTTCGTTGGTCCGCCTTGCAGGCACATGCCTCAAAATGGATTCGTCAACCTTACGGACAATGGCTGGACGAATGGCTTTATGCCCAGATCCCGCGCGGCATTTTGGTTGAGCCTTTTGTGGGCGACCGGGGGCAGCTGCCCATCGACTATAAGATTTTTGTATTCGGCGGCGTTGCCACCCATGTTCAGGTTCATCTTGAGCGTGAAAATGGGCACAGGTGGATAGTGTTTGACCGCGATTGGAAGCGGGTATCCGCTGCAACCAGCGATGCCGACCCCGCGCCACCCAGATCGCTTCGCCATATGTTGGAAGCGGCTGAAACATTATCACGCGGATTTGATTTTGTGCGCTGTGATCTCTATGAAATTGGCGGAAAAGCTATGTTTGGCGAAATGACATTTTACCCGGGGTCAGGTCTCGACAAGTTCAATCCCATCGCACTGGATATTGAATTTGGGCGGTATTGGCTGGACGCAGGCGGGCGTTGAGGCTCGCATTTCTAATGCTTTGATGGCGTTTCATCTCCGGTTCACGTTGTTTATCAAATATACACTCGCCTTCACCGTTCTATCGATATAATACAGCCCGCAATGCTCTTCTGGCGCTCCTCTTCTGACAAAAATGCGGATATCGACAGTCGGCTTGCCGCTTTCGATGAAAGCTATGCGCAGCGCTTTCCCGACGATCCGCAGCCTTGGAATAATGCCGCGCCCGTTAAGACCAAGCGGTTGTTCCTCGGTAAATCGCGTTGGTGGTGGGTCGTGCGCGGCAGCGCGGCGATACTGGCGCTGTTCATCCTGATATTGATTTGGCTGGCGGTCACGGCGCCTTTGTCGAAATCGCTCCAGCCGATTGCGCCGCCACGGATTACATTGCTCGCGTCGGACGGGACCCCGATTGCGCGGAACGGCGCTATTGTCGACAAGCCAGTCGATGTCACCAAATTGCCGCCGCATGTCGTGCAGGCTTTCCTGTCTATCGAAGACCGGCGCTTTTACTCGCATTGGGGCATCGATCCGCGCGGCCTTGCCCGTGCGTTCTGGTCGAACGCTTTTGGCAGCGGCATTACGCAAGGCGGCAGCACGATCACGCAGCAGCTCGCAAAATTTACGTTCCTGACGCCAGAGCGCAGCCTGACGCGCAAGGGGCGGGAGATGCTCATCGCCTTTTGGCTTGAGGGGCGCCTGACGAAGGATGAAATTCTTGGGCGCTATCTATCGAACGTCTACTTTGG
>JAZKGS010000134.1:9122-17849 GCA_040385805.1 Pseudomonadota bacterium
ACTTTGCCAACTGGCACCTATTTTGCCGACTGGGCGATCCCGCAAGCACGGCTGTTGACTGAAAGCGGCTATTCCGATGTGCGGATCACGACGACGCTGGACGCCCGTCTGCAGAATATTGCCCGCAAGGTTGTGGCCCGCTCTGGCGTTGGCAGCGCGCAGATCGCTTTGGTCGCGATGCGGCCAAATGGCGAGGTGGTCGCAATGGTCGGCGGCAAAAGCTATAAACAATCCGCGTTCAACCGCGCGACTCAGGCAAAGCGCCAGCCGGGGTCGACATTCAAACTGTTCGTTTATCTTGCGGCACTTCGTTCGGGCATGACGCCGCAGTCGATGATTGCCGACACACCGATTAACGAAGGCAGCTATCGTCCCAAAAATTCCGGGCAGCGTTATCGCGGCGATATCACATTGGAGCAGGCCTTTGCCCAATCGAGCAACGTGGCCGCTGTGCGCCTGTACCAAAAAGTGGGCGGCAAAGAGGTTGAACGAGCGGCGCAAGACCTTGGTATCCGAAGCCCGTTGACGTTGGACCAAAGCCTTGCGCTTGGCAGTTCGGGTGTAACGTTGATTGATTTGACTGCAGCTTATGCGGGTGTCGCTGGCAACCAATGGCCCGTGGAACCGCACGCCTTCAAGCAAGAGGAACAAGGCTGGATTGAGTGGCTGGTGTCAGGGCCACGTTCATTCAGCGGCCGCATGCACCGGATGTTGCTCGATTTATTAGGGGCATCGGTCAAGCAAGGCACGGGCCGCGCGGCGCAACTATCCATTCCCGCTTATGGGAAAACCGGTACCAGCCAAGACAATCGTGATGCATTATTTGTCGGTTTCGCAGGCGACCTGGTGGTCGGAGTGTGGATTGGAAATGATGACAACAGCCCGCTAAAGGGCATTAACGGCGGCGGCTTGCCAGCGCGGATTTGGCGTGACTTCATGTCGCAATCGATCCGCAATGCAGCGCCCGTCGTCAGGCCGAAAATGCCCCAAACGCCCGATCCGGACGGTCCGGTTGAACCGCTCGATTTGCCTGAACTGCAGGAGCTGCCAATCGACATCGGCAATTCAGAAATACGCATAGACCAAGGGCAGGGCGTAACCGTGAGCACTGATGTAGGCGGCGTTCCGCTTGAAATCACACTCGACCGCGATGGCGCGAATATTCAGCCTGCCCCGTCTGCGGAACGCCCCGCGCCGGAACCGCGCTAATGCGCGTAATCTTCTGCTATGGATAAATTCATGCGATATATTGCGATGCTATTCTTGTGTCTGGCCTCCATGTGGGCTGCGCCAGCCTTTGCCGATGCCAGCGACATCAGCGCTGCATCACGCAGCGTGGTGCGCGTGATCGTCTACAGTTCTGCCGAAGGGCAGCAGAATATCGTCAGCATAGGCTCCGGCGTTGTTGTGGCGCGTGATAAAATTATAACCAACGCCCATGTCGTGGAGATGGCGAGCCTCGATGACAGCGTACAAATTGTCATTGTGCCTTCTGACGGGACGCAAAGCTTTCGCGCGACGGTCTCAGCTAGCTTGCCCGGAAAAGACCTTGCATTGCTGCAATTGACCTCGGGCGCACTCGTTCCCGCAAGCATTTTTGCCGGGACCGCAGAGGATGGCGCGGATGTTTTTGCCATAGGTTATCCGGCCAGCGTCGATGTCGCGTTGGAGCAGAGTGAAGCTGATGTCCTGCGTCCGCAGCAGCCCGTCAAAACGCGCGGAACGGTGTCATCAGGTCGTACGTCAAAGTCCGTTGAGTCGCTTTTGCATACCGCACCCATTGCGCCCGGGAACAGCGGCGGGCCGATTGTCGATGTGTGTGGACGGGTGCTGGGTATCAACAGCTTTGGATCAGTGCCAACCGATGGCGGGGCCGAATTCTATTTCGCTATATCGGCGCGTGAATTGTCTTCGTTTCTAACGAGCCGGGGTATCGAGTTCCGCTCTGTGCGCGGTCAATGCCGCTCTGTCGCCGAACTGACGCGGGCGGAGGCTGAGCTTGAGGCATCGACACGCGCGAAGATGGAGCGGGAGGCACGGGTTGCCTCCGAATTGCAACGCAGCCGGGAAGGCAAAGTGCGCAGCGACGCCGAACATGCCGTCATCGGTGAGCGGGAAAACCATTTGGCGTTGGCTGGGCTATTGCTCGTGTTGAGTGCTGTTGCCGGTGGCGCTGCTTGGCAGTTTTCGGAGCGAGATCAACGCGACCGGTTTAAGGCTGCGACCGCGGCAGGTGCCGTACTTTTTGCAATGGCCTTAGGAATATTTGCCGCCCGCCCGTCATTCAACGAAGTCGATGACCGGGTGCGCGCCGTTTTGACCGCCGATGCCGATATCCCCGGCGATGAAGCAGCCGTGAAAGGCACTGACGCAACCGAAGCGCAAGCCAAAATATGTGTGCTGCAGCCGCAACGAAGCCGCGTCACCATGTCCGACACCGCTGACGTGGAATTTACGTGGCAGCCCGATGGTTGCGTCAACGGGCGGACGCAATATGTTGAAACCGCGGGCCGCTGGGTTCGCAGCTTTGTCCCCAATAATGACGCGCAAATTTCGGTCATCAGCTATGCGCCGGAAACCGACATTTACCGCATCGAACGCTTTCTGCCGGGCAATGACGCGATGCAATCTGCACGAGAGGCGCGGCAGCTTTATGATGTTAAGACCTGCACCGCTGACCAAAGCCAGCTCACCAACATCGATAATATGAACAAGGCCATTGCCGCGCAATTGCCGCCTGCGCCGAACGAGATATTGCTGTTCACCTGTTCTGACCGCTGAATCTTGGATTGTGCGGCGGGACATACGGCTTATGGTGGCGGCATGATCCGTTCGCTGTCGCTCCTGCTGTTGCTATTGTCGGCAACGCTTGCCGGATGTTCCGAGGGGGTGGACAATGAACGTATCCGCGTTGATGTCATTGAAGAACGGCCCCGGCCTTTCAGTGTGTCCGCAATGCCTTTGCCGCTTGCCTCTGCTTATTTACGCGCCGCGACTGCCCAAGGGCTCGTCACCTTTGATGAAAAGGGACGTGTAGCGCCAGGGCTTGCCAATCGCTGGATCGTCACTGAAGATGGCCTAAGCTATATTTTCCGGCTGAATAAAACGGTGTGGAATGACGGGCGCGACGTGGAGTCGAGGGAAGTCGCCCGGCTGTTAACTGCACGTATCCGCGAATTACGCACGGGCCGCCTTGGCCCCGAACTTGGCGTCATTGATCGAGTGGTGGCTATGACAGGCAAGGTCGTAGAAATCCGGCTGAAAGCGCCGATGCCCTATTTGCTTGAGCTGCTGGCACTGCCGGAATTCGGGCTGTTAAGCAAAGGCGCGGGTTCCGGCCCGATGCAGGCCCGAAAAATCGGGCAAGTGATGCAACTGCGGCGCAATGAAACCGATGACGAAGGCGCACAGTTCCTAGGCAATGCAACGGTTACCTTACGGCGGGGGGAGGCGTCGCTGGTGCTTGCCCGCTATGCGCTGGGTCAAAGTGATCTGGTCGAAGGCGGACGGTTTGACAGCTTTCCCCTGCTCGACGCCGCGCAGATCAGGGCTGACGAAATCCAGTTCGATGCAGTGCCAGGTCTGTTCGGATTGCAGGTGGTGGAGGACGGTCCCTTTCTTTCTGAAGCAGCCAACCGCGCGGCAATTGCCATGGCGATTGATCGTCCGAAATTGTTGACTGCATTTGATATTGTTGCGTGGCGGGAAACGGTGACCCTGGTACCCGAAAGCTTGCCGAACCGTGCAGATATTGCGCGCCCTTCCTGGGCGGCGCCTTCGATGGAAGATCGCAGGACGATGGCCGCGGCGACGATTGCAAATTGGAAGAATGCCAATGGCGCAATCCGGCCGTTACGCGTTGCCTTGCCACGTGGGTACGGCAGCCGGATATTCTTCGCGCGGCTGCGGGCTGACCTTGCAACTGTCGGAATTGATATTGAACGCGTGACAACGGACAGGCCGCATGACCTGTTGCTGGTCGACCGCACCGCCGAACAATCCAGCCCTGCTTGGTATCTGGATCAGCTTTCCTGCAAATTTGCGACGATCTGCAGCACGCGAGCGGACGAGATTGTGGCGGAAGCACGGTTGACCAATGACATGGCGATGCGGGCGCAATTATTGGGTGAAGCCGAGGCTGAATTGCAATCAACTGTCGCGTTCATACCCATTGCAAATCCTTTACGCTGGTCGATCGTCCGGCCCGGGCTTTTGGGCCATTTCGCCAATGGTCGTGGATGGCACCTGTTGCAAAATCTCGGGCGCGACCCGACATAGGCATAAAGGAGTAACGCTCGTGCCACTTTCACAGGAACAATTTGCGCAGATTGCCAAGGATTTGCCCGGCATGGGCAATGACCCACAGGCCGTGCGCGCGCGGGTTGAAGCGCTTGAGAAGTTACTTGAGCGCGCCTTTGTCATTCCGGGAACGAAAATTCCGTTCGGGTTGGATAGCGTCATTGGTCTGGTACCGGTACTAGGCGATCTCGTGACCGCGGCCATGGGCGCATACATGGTATGGGAGGCGCGCAACCTGGGCATGTCCAAATGGCAGCTTATCCGTATGACCGCCAATGTTGGTGTTGATACGGCTATCGGTGCGATACCGTTTGTCGGCGACGCGTTCGATCTTGTCTGGCGTTCCAACAGCAAGAATTTGCGGATTATCAAAAAGCATCTCGACAAGCATCACCCGGGTACGCGGATTATTGAGAGCTAACGCCCGCGCCAGATTTTTATCTGCGCCTTGGGTGAAGCCAAGCGCGTGAAGGCGGGACATCGGCGCGGCTTGAAATCGCGGCCAAGGCAGATGCGGATTTCCTGAAGCCAGCCCTTCGCATTGGTCTTTACCGCAATGGCATTGGGTGGCAGGCCGTCGTTCAAGTCAGCTAATCTTTCGGCCAACACTTGCGCGGTCAAGGGCGTCCCGCGTTCCGGTTCGCGCGATAGTCGCGCCATATCGGGAAATTCGATCGCGTTGAACAGCAGACTGGCCGCCCCGAAATAAGCTTCAGCTGTCCTCGCCATGCAGCTGCCGTGCTTGGCCCATTGATGTTGCAGCAACTGGGGAGAGGGGCTTAGGCAAATATTTTCCGAAACAGCGCGCCGGGGCAAGACGCCAACTGCGCGGCAATATTGCGGATAATTTGGGCCTTTGGCTTCCGGCCATAAGCCATGCAGGACAAAACCGAAGTCGCCAATTTCACCCGAGCATTGGAAACGGGCCGCAGGATCGCGTAGCCGCCCACGGCAATATTCGGGGCTCCAACTCAGCGCCAATACATAGCCATCGATCGCCGTCCGCCGTATTTGACCCGACGGCGGCATTTCCAGGGCCGGGCGCGGCAGAAATTTAGGCGGCTGGCATTGCCACGCTTGCGCCATCAGTGGCGCAGGTTGGATGACAGCCAATGTGCCCGCAAATGCGAGAGCCTTAAGCCTGCGCAAAGTCCAGACCAATGTCGGCTGCTGGCGCGCTTTGGGTGAGCCGGCCAACCGAGATATAGGTCACGCCAGTTTCGGCCTTGGCGCGGATCGTCTCCAACGTAACTCCGCCCGAGGCCTCCGTCGGCACGCGGCCAGCGATTAGTTTTACGGCCTGCCTCAACGTATCGGCATCCATATTGTCGAGCAATAAGTGGCTTGCCCCTGCCGCAAGGCCAGGTTCAATCTGGGCGATGCTATCAACCTCGAGGATGATGCGTTCGACGCCAGCATTTTTCGCGCGCGCAACAGCCTCTGCCACGCCGCCTGCGACCGCGACATGATTGTCCTTGATCATCGCTGCGTCCCAAAGGCCCATGCGGTGGTTCGTCGCCCCACCCATGCGTGTGGCATATTTCTCCAATAGTCGGAGCCCGGGAATGGTTTTGCGGGTATCCAGCAAGGTGCAGCCCGTGCCCGATATCGCGTCTACATATTGCCGCGTCATCGTTGCAATCCCCGACAAATGCTGCACCGTATTCAACGCCGATCGTTCCGCCGTCAGCATAGCGCGGGCATTGCCCCTTAATCGCATGAGATCAGTGCCGGCGGGCACTTGCTGCCCTTCTGCGACCAGCAGCTCGATCTCCATCTCCGGGTCGAGCGAACGGAAAAACGCCACCGCGATGGGCAGGCCAGCGACGGTTATGGCATCGCGGCTGTCCATGATGCCGTCGAAGCGGACATCTGCCGGGATCACGCTTTCCGACGTTACATCTTTGCCCGTCGGCCCCAGATCTTCGGCGAGCGTAGTCCGGACAAAACCGCCCAAATCAAAAAAGGGAATTTCAAAAGACATGATGCTGTTTTCCGGCGCGACTATGGAACGGATAATGTCCCAACCATAGGTAAGTTCGCTCTGGCCAGCAATTGCTGAAAACAGCTATCGAACGGATTAATAACCCATCAAGCTCATGACTTCCTTGCGGCTCGACTGATCATCAAGAAAGCAGCCGATCAGCTTGGATGTGACCATGCCAACGCCATGCACCTTCACGCCACGGCCGGTCATGCAACCATGCTGGGCCTCAATGACAACGGCAACCCCTTCAGGCTTCAGATTATCCCATATGCAGTTTGCAACCTCTGCGGTCAGGCGCTCCTGCACCTGAAGCCGCTGGGCAAAGCCGTGCAAAACACGCGCGAGCTTTGAAATGCCCACCACCTTGTCGGTCGGCATATAGGCAATCGACGCCTTGCCGATGATCGGCGCCATGTGATGCTCACAATGCGATTGGAACGGAATGTCTTTTAGCAGCACCAGTTCGTGATAGCCGCCAACCTCTTGAAACGTCCGCGACAAATGCGCTGCGGGATCCTCGGCATATCCAGCGCAATATTCACGCCATGCACGGCCGACGCGCGCTGGCGTGTCGAGCAAGCCTTCGCGCTCCGGGTTATCGCCAGACCAGCGGATTAATGTGCGAATTGCATCTTGGACTTCATCAGGAACGACGATTTTGCCGTTCTCACCGATTTCGTCTTCATAATGGATATGCGCGATGGGAAACACCTTCTCGGGCTTGTTCATCTTTAGGCTCCCGCAGGCCTCGTGCCCGCAATTTCTTGCCTAAAGATATGTCCGCCCGCCTCTAAAAACTATACGGACAATAGCCCATAGGTGCCGCTTCGCAACATATGATGATAATTCCGCAACGGATGGCATGTCATTCTGCTAACAAAAATCAGCCAATCGCCTGACCGGTTTTGGCCCAATCGGCCAGAAAGCCCTCAATGCCTTTGTCTGTAAGGATATGCTTGAACAGGCCCTTGATAACCGATGGCGGCGCGGTCATGACGTCCGCACCAATCTTTGCCGCTTCAAGCACGTGGACACCGTGGCGCACGCTTGCGACCAGGATTTCTGTGCCAAAAGCGTAATTGTCATAGATCAGGCGAATGTCGCTGATGAGCTGCATACCGTCAAAGCCATTGTCATCATGACGGCCAACGAAAGGCGACACGAATGTTGCGCCGGCCTTGGCGGCCAACAGCGCCTGATTTGCCGAAAAGCATAAAGTTACATTGACCATCGTGCCTTCCGACGTCAGGGCCTTGCAAGTTTTCAAACCGTCGATGGTCAATGGCACCTTGATGCAAACATTGTGGGCGATCTTGCGGAGAATTTCGGCTTCTTTCATCATCGTCGCATGGTCAAGCGCGACGACTTCAGCCGACACTGGCCCATCGGTCAACGCGCAGATTTCGCGGGTGACTTCTATGAAATCCCGGCGAGACTTAGCAATCAACGAAGGGTTGGTGGTCACGCCGTCGAGCAAACCAGTCGCTGCCAGATCCTTAATGTCGGCAATTTCAGCGGTATCGGCAAAGAATTTCATGGGATTATTTCCTGATTGAAGATTCGGGTCTTGGCCTCTCTTGGCAAAATATGGCTTGAAATGACATGCCTATTTGAACGCGGTTGCCAGCGCCGGGTGATATGCATCCAATGGGTGACGTTGGCCAACAGATTGCCTATACGCCCGTCATGAACCCGCCCACCAACCGCGTCCGTGTCGTCTTGTTGACGCAAGCGATTGGTCCGCTGGATTACCGGTTGCCGGCGGATATGCACGCTGGCCCCGGCTGCGTCGTAGTGGTGCCGCTTGGCCCCCGCAAATTGCCCGGCGTGATCTGGGATGATGATGTTTTTGGCGACGAGGCGGTTGATGCAAGCAAATTGCGCGCGGTGCTTGAACTGGTCGAATGCCCGCCGGTTGGACCCGGCCTGCGCCACCTGATCAACTGGGTCGCGGATTATTATCTTACCAGCCATGCGGCCGTCTTGCGGATGGTTTTGGCGTCGTCTGCCGCGTTCACAGCGACAGGGACGATTACCGAATATCGGCGCACCGGTTTCGAGCCTGCACGGCTCACCCCGCAACGCGCGGCTGCGCTGGATGCGTTAGAAGGCGCGCAAGGGCTTGTTCGCGAGTTGGCGGCAGAGGCCGGCGTTAGCGATGCTGTCATTCGCGGGCTGATCAAGGCAGGCGCGTTTGAACCTGTGACGATTAGCGTCGATTCGCCGCTGCCTGAACCGCTGGCAGATTTCGACACGCCAAAATTGAACGACGCGCAGCAGTTAGCTGCCAACAGCATGGTCGATGCCGTGCGCGACGGCGGCTTTGACACCTTCGTTCTTGATGGCGTGACAGGCTCCGGCAAAACCGAAACCTATTTTGAGGCGGTGGCCGAAGCGATACGCTTGGGTAAACAGGTTCTGGTGCTGCTCCCCGAAATCGC
>JAZKGS010000134.1:17949-19481 GCA_040385805.1 Pseudomonadota bacterium
GACGTCGCGGTGATGCGCGGCCGTTTTGAAGGCTTCCCTGTGGTGCTTGCATCGGCAACACCCGCGTTAGAATCGCGGCATATGGTTGCGATTGGCCGTTATAAGGGTCTTGAAATCCCCTCGCGCTTTGGCGCGGCCAAGATGCCCGAAATCAATGCCATTGATCTCACGCTCGATGCGCCAGAGGCTCAGCATTGGATCGCCCCGACCTTGTTGAAGGCCTTGGAGGAACGCGTCGCGCGCGGCGAACAGAGCCTGTTGTTCCTGAACCGGCGCGGCTATGCGCCGTTGACCTTGTGCCGAACGTGTGGCCACCGGTTTCAATGCCCGAACTGCACAAGCTGGATGGTGGAACACCGCCTCGTGCGCCGACTCGCCTGCCACCATTGCGGCCACGTCATGCCACCTCCCGAGGAATGCCCTGAATGTGGCGAGAGCGACACCCTGGTCGCCTGCGGGCCTGGGGTTGAGCGCATCAGTGATGAGGTCAACCGTCTGCTTCCCAATGCACGGACAATTGTTGCGACATCGGACACATTATGGTCGCCGGAGAAGGCAGCTGAATTCGTATCGCGGGTCGAAAACAAGGCGGTCGATATCATCATCGGCACGCAATTGGTGACGAAGGGTTATCATTTCCCCGAACTCACCTTGGTCGGAGTCATCGACGCTGATCTCGGTCTTGAAGGCGGGGATTTGCGGGCTGCCGAACGAACGTTTCAGCAAATTGCGCAAGCCGCGGGCCGGGCAGGGCGCGGGGAGAAGCCGGGGGAGGTCTTCATCCAGACGCGTAACCCGAACCATCCTGTCATTGCCGCTTTGGTCGCTGGCGACCGCGATGCATTTTATGATGCGGAGACCGAGCAACGCAAATCCGCTGGTGCGCCGCCGTTCGGGCGCTTTGCCGCTATCATCATCTCGTCTGAGGATGAGCGCGAGGCGATTGAGGCCGCGCGCGCGGTGGGTGGCGCTGCGCCGCAAGTGGAAGGCATGCATGTCTATGGCCCAGCGCCAGCGCCGCTTGCGATGTTGCGTGGCCGCCATCGCCAGCGGCTGTTGGTGCATGCCCAACGCTCGGTTGAGGTGCAGAATATCATTCGTGAATGGCTTGGCGCGTTGCACTTTCCGCGCGGCGTCCGGGTCGGGGTTGATGTCGATCCCTACAGTTTCCTGTGACGCGCAAGTTGAACGTTTAAATAGCGGATTTACCTACAGCTTCTTCTGATGCATCTTGCCGCCAAAATATTGGGGGGAAGCAGGATGCATAGGATTTTATGGGCGGCGTTACTCGGCACCGCATCAGCCACAGGCGCGTGGGCGCAAGATACAAAGCCAGCCTCTGATGCAACAATCGCCGCGCAACGCAGCGTTGCGGCCCAGCTTCCAGCAGAAGATGGACGCGACTTCGACTTCGCTGACCGTGGCTTTATCGGTACATTGTCCGATCCAGTTATCGCCAACAAAGATGGGAAACCTGTCTGGAACCTTGGTGCATATGACTGGATGGTCGATGGCAAGTCACCCGACACCGT
>JAZKGS010000134.1:19581-30392 GCA_040385805.1 Pseudomonadota bacterium
GGAATCATCAACGAATCCGATGTGAAAGCAGGCAAAGTCGCGATTATCGCGCCGGAGCATTTTTTGGCCGAAACGGCTTCGGAAAATGTCATGGCCGGTCCAGCGATGGGCAGGCGCGCGACGTTCCAATTTGGCAGCAATCTGACGCCCGGCCCGCAAGGGATAATGGGCAGCGGGATTGGCCGAGGTATTGGCGGCGGTGACATCACACTCATTGCGCCGACAATCGACATACGCAAGACGGGCGAGGTGCGTGAAGTCGATGGCGTAAAGCTTGAATTTCAAATGGTGCCGCAATCCGAAGCGCCAGCCGAAATGAACGTCTATTTGCCCGCCGTCCGCACATTTTTGGCCGCCGAAATCGCCACTTGCACCTTACACAATATCCTGACCCCGCGCGGCGCGAAGGTGCGCGATACGTTGGGTTGGGCCGGATTTCTGAACGAAGCGCTAAACCTCTATGGCGGCCGAAGCGACATTATCGTTTCAAGCCATTGCTGGCCGCGCTTTGGGCAGTCCGAGGTAAAAGGCTGGCTATCGGGGCAACGCGACAATTACCGATTTCTGCACGATCAGACGGTCCGAATGATGAACAAGGGCATGACTCAGGCCGAGATTGCCGAGGCGTTGAAGGCACCGCCAGCGATAGGTGACCAATGGTTCAACAAAGGCTATTACGGCACCTACAGCCATAATTCTAAGGCGATTTATCAATATTATCTCGGCTGGTATGATGCCGTTCCTGCCAATCTTAATCCACACCCGCCGGAAGTGCGCGCCACCAAAATGGTCGCGGCAATGGGTGGCGCGAAGAGGGTCTTGGCAGAGGCCAAGAAGGCGATGAAGGCGGGGGATTATCGCTGGTCATCAGACCTTTTGAATCAGCTCGTCTTTGCTGATCCCAAAAATGTCGAGGGCCGCGCTCTGCTCGCCGACAGCTATGAGCAGCAAGGCTATCAGTCTGAATCCGCGATTTGGCGCAACATGTTCTTGTCAGGAGCCCGCGACCTGAGGGAGGGCATGAAGGCCGGTATTAATGCGCAGAGCATCGATATGATTTCGGCGATACCGACGGGCTTGCTGCTGGATTCGGTATCGACCCGTCTGGATCCAAATATCATTGGGGATGCTGCGCTCGCGCTGAACTTCGTCATATCGGACCGCAAAGAAACCGCGAAAGTCACCGTCGGCAATGCAGTGATGTTCAGCGAAATGGACAAGGGCCATGCCGCGCCGGCCGTGACTATCACTGGCCCGCGTCAGTTGTTTCTCGCTTTGCTCTTCCTCAAAATGCCAGCGGCGCAACTACAGTCGGTCGGACTTAAGATCGAGGGCGACCGAACGGCGATCGAAAAGCTTCAGGCCGCGCTTGACCCAATGCCCGGCGCGTTCAACATAGTGGAGCCTTAAGGGCTACATTTCCCCACGCTGGCGGCGGATGGCGTACCATTTTTCGACATTCGCGTTGTGCTCTTGCAAGGTGTCGGCAAACACATGTCCGCCCTTACCGTCGGCGACGAAATAATATGCGGTGGTTTTTTCGGGGTTCAGCACCGCGGCAATCGCTGCGCGTGACGGGTTGGCGATTGGACCCTTTGGCAGGCCAGTCATCGCGTATGTATTATAGTCGTTGACGTCGGCAATTTCGGACTGGCGAATGCGCCGGCCAAGCGATTTGCCCTTTGTGATTGGGTAGATGATTGTCGGGTCGGCTTGCAACATCATGCCGGTACGCAAACGGTTGGAATACACGCCGGATACAATACGCAGTTCGGATTTCAATGCCGTTTCTTTTTCCACAATCGACGCGAGCGTCAGCGCCTCAAGCTGTGTTTTAACGACGGCATTCGGGCTTCGCTTTGGCCACAACTCGGCCATCGCCTTTTTCATCGCGTCTTGCATACGCTTGAGAACTGCGGCGCGCGTTTCGTTTTTGTCAAAGGCATAGCTGTCAGGCAAAACCGAACCCTCGGCCGGGACAGGGATGCTACCGGTCAGCTGGTCATTCGCCATGAGCCGTTCATACACCATGATCGAAGGCATGCCCTCGGGAATGGTGACCATGCGTTGCACGGTCTTACCGCCGGTCAGGATCGATAATATGTCGGAGTTCGATGCCTTGGCTGGAATGATAAATTCGCCAGCCTTGATCGTACTGGACGCGCCAAAGACTTTAGCGCGGCTGACGAACGCGTCGGCGGACTTGACCACGCCGCCTTTTTCCAACTGTTGCGCGGCCGACGTTATGCTTGCTCCCGGCTTGATGACTACAGTCGTCTCGCGCTCCAGCGGCCCTGGAGCGGTCCAGCCATAAATGAAGTTACCCGCAACAACCGCCAGCAGCAGCGCCGCTGCAACTATCGCCCATTTGGCGAGGCGGCGCATATGATCAGATCGCCTTCATGATGAGGCTGGCGTTGGTGCCACCAAAACCAAAGCTGTTGTTCAAAACGGCCTTTACCTTGCGTTTCTTGGCAACATGCGGAACGAGGTCAACGCCATCTGTGCCTTCGTCCGGATTGTCGAGGTTGAGCGTTGGCGGCACAATTTGGTCACGCAGCGCGAGGATGCAGAAGATGCTCTCGACTGCGCCAGCACCGCCAAGCAAATGGCCAATGGCGGACTTGGTCGAGCTCATCGAGACGGTGGATATTGCATCACCAAAAAGGCGCTTTACCGCACCCAGTTCAATCGTGTCGGCCATAGTCGAAGTGCCATGTGCGTTGATGTAATCGATGTCTGACGGCGTCATACCAGCCTTTTTCAGCGCCATTTGCATCGACCGGAAAGCGCCATCGCCTTCGGGGTGCGGTGCGGTGACGTGGTATGCATCGCCCGACAAGCCATAGCCAACGACTTCAGCGTAAATTTTCGCGCCGCGCGCCTTGGCGTGTTCATATTCCTCGAGAACAACGACGCCTGCACCTTCGCCCATCACAAAACCATCGCGGTCCTTGTCATAGGGACGGCTGGCGGCTTCTGGACGGTCATTATAGCTTGTGTTCAACGCGCGTGCTTGGGCGAAGCCAGCGATGCCTAGCGGGTTCACAGTGCCTTCCGCGCCGCCAGCCAGCATGATGTCGGCGTCATCATCGCGAATCATGCGCGCTGCATCACCAATGGAATGTGCGCCCGTCGAACAAGCCGTGACAACGGCGTGGTTCGGGCCCTTAAGGCCATATTTGATGCTGACTTGGCCAGAAATCAGGTTGATCAAGCGGCCATGTACGAAATGCGGGCTAACGCGGCTTGGCCCTTTTTCGGCAAGCAACAGTGCTTCGCTCTCAATACCGGGAAGTCCGCCAATGCCTGAACCAATCGAGCAGCCAGCGCGGACCTTTTGCTCTTCGGTCAATTCGGTGAGGCCAGCGTCTTCCAACGCTTGGCCAGCGGCATCTATGCCGTAAATGATGAAGGGATCGACCTGACGCTGTACCTTATGGTCGACTCGCTTGTCGGGGTCAAAGCCCCATGGGTGATCCTTGCCCTTCACTTCGCATGCGATCAGGCATTTCTGGTCGCTGGCGTCGAAATGCGTGATCATGCCCGCGCCAGATTTCCCGGCAATCAGGTTGGACCAAGTGGTTTCAACATCTGCACCCAAGGGCGTAACCAGACCTAATCCGGTGACCACGACACGACGCATTGCGTTATCTCCAAAAGCTAATCTTTGCGGCCCATTACTGCAAATAGGGGCCAAAAAGCAAACGGCTTTCCGACGGAAGCGCTGTTGACGCTGGCCGGAAAGCCGTTTGAATTTCTAACTGACCGCGCACGTTGGTGCGCGTAACGGTTTAGCCGTTGCTGTTGATGAAATCGATCGCGTCCTTGACGGTGGCGATCTTTTCAGCAGCATCATCGGGGATTTCGACGTTGAATTCTTCTTCAAACGCCATAACCAGTTCAACGATGTCGAGGCTGTCTGCGCCAAGATCATCGATGAAGCTTGCAGCTTCGGTGACCTTGTCGGCTTCAACGCCCAGATGTTCTACTACGATCTTTTTGACCCGTTCCGCGGTATCGCTCATTTTTTGTGCCCCTTATTGGTTGGGAGGATGAATTTCTTCTATTGCCCTAATGTCCAGATTGGCCGCTGGCAAGTGGCAAGAGAAGCTTATGCGTCAAAGCATCGCCATGCCGCCATTTACATGGATTGTCTGGCCCGTAACATAGCCAGCTTCGCGTGAAGCGAGATAGGCAACGGCAGCACCAATGTCTGCGCCTTCGCCCATGCGACCCATCGGGATGCGCGCATTAAGAGCTTCTTTCTGGGTATCGGGCAGGCTTTCGGTCATCGCCGTTGCGATGAAACCTGGCGCAACGCAATTGGCCGTTACATTGCGGCTGGCGAGTTCCTGCGCAATGGCTTTAGTCATCGCGGTAAGGCCGCCTTTCGATGCGGCATAATTCGCCTGGCCCGGATTGCCCGTCGTACCCACGACGCTGGTGATGGTAATGATACGGCCAAAGCGCGCCTTCATCATCGGCTTGGTTGCAGCGCGCATAAGGCGGAACGTTGCCTCCAAGTTAATGCGGATGACGTCGTCCCATTCCTCATCCTTCATACGCATCGTCAGATTGTCGCGGGTGACGCCAGCATTGTTCACAAGGATGTCGATTTTGCCCAGTTTTTCCAAGGCAGCGGGAACGAGCGCTTCGACGCTGTCCTTGTCGCCAAGGTTGCACGGGACCGCAACATGGTCGCCGCCTAATGATGCCCTGAACGCCTCCAGCTTGTCGACATTCGAGCCAGAGACTGCAAGGCGCGCACCCTGCGCGGCAAGCGCTTGGCAGATTGCGCTGCCAATCCCGCCAGATGCGCCGGTTACGAGCGCGGTCATGCCGGTTAGATCAAACATGTCATTCTCCCTTAAATTCGGGTGCGCGTTTTTCCAGAAACGCAGTGATCGCTTCGTCATTGTCCGCAGTGGCATGCGCAAGGCTTTGCATCGCGGCTGACATTTCGAGGATGTTTTTGAGGTCTGCTGTCTGGCCTTCGCGTAACAAGCGCTTGGTCATGCGGACGGCATGTGGCGGGTTCGCCGCGATCTTGTCTGCAACCTTACGCGCGGCGGTCATCAGGTCGGCGTCATCGACGACTTCGGAAACCAGCCCGATGCGCAATGCTTCGGCGGCATCGATAGTCTCGCCAGTTAAGGCAAGCTCGGTCGCTTTTGAAAAACCGACAATGCGCGGCAACAGCCACGCGCCGCCATCGCCCGGGGTGATGCCCAAGCGCACAAAGCTTTCGGCAAATTTGGCTGAGGATGCAGCGATGCGGATGTCGCACATCGTGGTGAGATCAAGCCCAGCGCCAATGGCTGCGCCGTTGATTGCGGCGACGACGGGAACCTCCAGCGCTTGGAACATCAACGGCAAGCGTTGAATACCGTATTTATAGTTACGCCGTGTTTCCGCCGGCAACCCAGCGCGCAAGCCCCCGCTATCGGGGCGCATTTGCTTCAGGTCGCCGCCTGATGAAAAAACCGTACCTGCGCCCGTTAAGATAACGCAGCGCACCGACATATCCTGATCAGCCGCCATGAACGCGTCGCACATCTGTTCGACGACGGAGACATCCGAGATTGGATTACGCTTTTCGGGCATATTCAACGTGATCGTCAATATGCCGCCGTCGCGCGATTGGAGGATTTGGTCAGTCATTAGATATCTTTCAACAAAGCATCGATGTCATCCATGCTGATGACGCTTGATGTGGCAATGTCTTCGCCCGCACTGCGCTTTACCATAGGGGACAACACCTTGCCGCCGAACTCCACGAAATGGGTGACGCCAGCGTCCGCCATAGCAATAGCCGACTCGCGCCAGCGCACGCGGCCAGTGACTTGCTCCACTAATTGCGCGGATATCGTGGTTGGGTCTGACACCGGCGCTGCGGTCACATTGGCGAACAAGGGCACTAACGGCGCGTGAATCGTGGTGGTTGCCAGCGCGCTTTGCATGTCATCGGCAGCTGGCTGCATCAACGGGCAATGAAACGGCGCGGATACGGGCAGCAATATGCCGCGCTTGATGCCATGTTCTTTAGCTTGCGCAATCGCGCGGTCAATTGCGCCTTTATGCCCGGAAATCACAACTTGCGACGGGTCATTATCATTGGCGACGGTGCAGGTTTCATATTCCGCAGCGGCAGCAGCGAGGGCTTCGGCCTTCTCTATGTCAGCGCCAAGCAAAGCGGCCATCGCGCCAATCCCAACGGGCACGGCCGCCTGCATCGCGCGCCCGCGCAGCTTAAGCAAGGCAGCGGTCACCGACAGCGGCAACGCTCCGGCGGCACACAGCGCCGTATATTCGCCCAAGGAATGGCCAGCGACGAAGTTGCATTTTTCGACCAAGCGCACGCCGCCCTCTTTTTCCAACACGCGCAAGGTAGCAATCGCGTTGGCCATGATCGCGGGCTGTGCATTTTCGGTGAGCGTCAGTTCGCTTTCAGGGCCTTCGCACATCAACCGGAACAGATGCTGGCCAAGCGCTTCATCGATTTCCTCAAACACTGCACGCGCGATTGGGCTGGCTTCGGCGAGTGCCTTGCCCATGCCAACGGCCTGGCTGCCTTGTCCGGGGAAAATAAATGCGCGCATGTTTGCTCCTATGCTCCATGTAATTGGGAAACCGCCTATGGCGCGGCGCTTGATGTTGCAAGCCCGAACGGCACGATCCGGTTGTCGGCATCATGTCCAATGTCCGCACGGCCAAGAAAAGTTATGCCCGTTTTTGCGCACCAGCGCCGTGCAATTTCTTCTGCCCCTTCACCAAAGGGGCGGTCATTGTCGGGGACATCGCTGACGCGGCCAAGCCGCAATCCAGCAAGTCCTGCGGATTGCAAATGGCTGGTGACATGGAAAAACGCGCGGTCAAATCCGTAGAGATATTCGCTGACCTCTTCGACCATCAATACATTGTCTTTCAGGTCAGGCATCAATGGTGTCCCGACCATCATCGCCAAGGTCATCAGGTTGAATGCCGCATGCTTTTCGCCTGCTTGCACATGCGGTTCAAGTGATTGCGGCGATGCGTGCAGCATCCAATCGAGCGCACGCAATATTGCTGCCTCACCACCATCCCGCCTGATATCGGCTGGCATTGGGCCATGGCAGACACGACCTATTTTGGCTCGATAGAGCGCGCCGAGCAAGTTGCCAGCGTCGCTGTAGCCCATGTAGATTTTGTCGCCCGCAGCTGATTTCAACGCAGCCACAGCGTCCTGCGCAATCCGGCACGCCCCATAGCCGCCACGTACGAACCAGACGGCGTCGAGGGCCGGATCATTGGCGATGTCAACAAACGCAGCGCAACGCTCATGGTCTAACCCAGCAAAATGCCCAGCTTCGGCAAAGCATTGATCGTGAAAGTAAAGCTCTGCGCTGGGGTGCGTTGTTGCCGCGAGCGCAGTGACGCGCGCCGCATCCTCGCGCGTGAATGGCGTCGACGGTGCGCAGATAGCTATTTTCATTGCCGCCCCTCAAAAATCCCCAAGACCAAAACCGTTCGCATCGAGCGTAGTCGAGATGCCAGGAGGTCATGCACGACCGATGGGTGTCTCGACTGCGCTCGACACGAACGGAAGAGGTAGTTGCCAAATCTTGCGCTAAGCCATAACCGCCACGCATGCACAAAAACAAATCCTATTTCTTCTGCGGCATTGGTGGTTCGGGCATGTTGCCGTTGGCCAATATCGTCCGTGATGCAGGCGCGACCGTTGCAGGGTCCGACCGCGCGCTGGATCAAGGCCGGTTGGGGCCAAAGTTCGCATGGCTACAAAGCCTTGGAATAGACTTGTTCCCGCAAGACGGCACAGGCCTCACCAGCAGCGACCAGATCCTGATCGCATCTGCCGCAATCGAGGACAGCGTGCCCGACATCGCAAAAGCCAATGCGCTTGGCTGCGTCCGCATGACGCGCGCGGAATTGCTGGCCGATTTGTTTAACGCGGCGCCGCGCTGCGTCGCTGTCGGCGGGACCAGCGGCAAGTCGACCGTCACGGGCATGATTGGCTGGATATTGACCGATGCTGGCCTTGATCCAACGATCATGAACGGCGCAGTGATGAAGAACCTGGTTGCCGATCATACGCCCTTCGCCAGCGCGCGCGTCGGACAGGGCGATATTTTCGTTTCCGAAGTCGACGAAAGCGATGGCTCCATCGCCTTGTTCACGCCTGAAGTCGCGGTACTCAACAATGTCAGCCTCGACCATAAAAGCCTGCAAGAATTGCGGCAGTTATTCGGCGATTTTGCACGCAAAGCGAAAGTCTGCGTCTGGAATGCCGATGATGCCGAAACCGCGGCTTTGGTGCCCCCGATGGCATTGGATAACGCAGTCAGTTTCGGCTTCTCTCCTGAAGCCGATTTCCGTGCAACCGACATTACGGACCTCCCGCTCGGTAGCCGCTTTACGCTCCACGCTGCCGGTGAGGCCCACCCCGTCACTCTGATCGTCCCTGGCAGGCATAATATCGCCAACGCGCTTGCCGCAATCGCCGCGAGCGTCGCGCTTGGCGTTTCCGTGGGGCAAGCCGTGCGCGGTGTGGAGCGCTTCTGTGGCCTTGCACGCCGCTTCGACATTGTCGGTACAGCCAACGACATCACCGTCATTGATGATTTCGGCCACAACCCGGACAAAATAGCCGCGACATTGGTGACGCTGAAGGCATTTCCCGGCCGAATCATCGCTTTTTTCCAACCGCATGGCTACGGCCCAATCCGTGTCATGGGCGCTGAACTCGCTGGCGTGTTTGCAGATTTGCTGGGTGACGACGACCAACTGATCCTGTGTGACCCCGTCTATTTCGGCGGCACCGTGGACAAAAGCACCGGCAGTCAAAGCATTACCGACGCAGTAGCTGCTGCTGGCCGCAACGCTGAATATATCCCAACGCGCGAAGCCTGCGGTGATCGCATCGTCGGGCTTGCTCAGCCTGGCGACCGCATTGTTATCATGGGCGCACGGGATGATACGTTAAGCGGTTTTGCAGCACAGTTGCTTGCTGCTCTGGCGACGGTGCCGCCTAGCGATTAGTCCTACGCCGCTAAAGCTTCGATGTCGGCAACCGTAGTTAACAGCATGACGAACATGTCCCAGGAATTTGAAGCAGCAGCGTTGCATCGCAAACCGAACTTCCTTGACCGAATTTTCGGGGGGAATGCGAAAACGTCGGCCCAAGCGGCACAGTCGCGTAAAGGCATTAGCCGTGAAGACCGGTTTTTGCTTCGTCACTCGGTATTGATGGAACAGATTGTCGACTTCCTCGCACGCACGGGCCTTGATCCGGTGCCCGACCATTATGAACTGGCGTGGCATTATTTGACATGCTCGTCATCAACACAGCGGATCATGGTAGAAAGCCATATGCTTGAACATGGTTGTATTGAACCACAGGATGCCTGCGCGTTACTGGACAAAATTCGTACAGCGCTCAGCGAACGTGAACTGCGTCAGATGGTCGAAGATGCCCGCCAAAACATGACGGAAGCGGCGGCCCTGACGGATCGATCTGGCCGTGATGCCGCGCAGTATGGCGACGCACTGGGCGAATCGGTACAATTACTCTCAAAAAGCGACCATGGCAGTGATGCACAAATTGGCGAGTTGAAAAAGCTTCAGCGTTTGACGGCTGAAATGATTGAACGGACGGCGATCGCCGAAGCGCAGCTTAAGGCGCGGGGCAAAGCGATATCCCAGTTGAAAAGCCGGTTGGCACAGAGCCAAAAGCAAGCGTTGAGCGACCCGTTGACCAACCTTCCCAATCGGCGGGCTTTTGAAACCTGCCTGAAAACAGCGATGGAAGGCACCGGCCGCTGCGGATCGCAATTGTCCGTCGCCTTTTGCGACATAGATTTCTTCAAGCGGATCAATGACACCCATGGACATGCCACGGGTGACCGGGTCATAAACCATATCGGTCAAATTCTGCGTGAGACAGCATCGGCCAGCGTGCATGTCGCACGCCATGGGGGGGAAGAATTCGTCATCCTGTTTGAAAAGAAAACGGTGTCCGATGCTGTGGAAATTCTCGAAAAGGTACGCAGAAGGCTGTCGGCAAAGCCATTGATCGCCAAAGATACGATGCAGCCTATCGGGGATGTCACCTTTTCCGCAGGCGTCGCCCAATTGCATCATGGCGAAAGCAGCACGACGTTTCTGGCGCGCGCCGACCAAGCCTTATATGAGGCTAAAAACACTGGTCGGGACAAGGTCTGCGTCGCCGCCTGACTGATTAGTCGCCGTTTTGCTTGCAATGCATCGCGCTTCCCCGTAACAGCCCCGCTTCCCGCAAGGGATTCGAAGAAGGCCGGAGGGGCGTATGCATGGTGCTGCGTCAGCGATCGGTAGGAACAAGGAAACGCCCATGCCGCTGTACGAGCATGTATTTTTGGCGCGTCAGGACCTTTCACAGGCCCAAGTTGATGCGCTGGCTGAAAACGCCACCAAGATTGTGGAAGACAATAAGGGCAAGGTCATAAAGACCGAAACCTGGGGTCTTCGCACATTAACCTACAAAATTCAGAAAAACCGCAAAGCGCATTTCGTAATGCTCGACATCGATGCTTCGGGCGACACCATCGCCGAGCTCGAGCGTCAGACACGCATGAACGAAGATGTGATCCGTTACATGACCGTCCGCGTCGACGAGCATGAAAAGGGCCCATCAGTCATGATGCGCAAGAGCGATCGTCCAGAGCGCGGCGAACGCAGTGGATTTGGTGGCGGCGATCGTGATCGCGGTGCCCCTCGTCCCGATCGTGGCGACCGCCCCGATCGCGCACCCCGTGCAGAGCAGGAGGCTTAAA
>JAZKGS010000135.1:0-7657 GCA_040385805.1 Pseudomonadota bacterium
CGCCGGGCAGAGGTATCGGCGCTTGGCATGAAGAGTTGGGTTGCTGGCAATATGGCGTCCGCCATGACAGGCGCCGTCATTGGTCTTGTAACTCTGGCTTGATCTTTCTTAAATCGCGCAGTGCCTAAGTCATTTCTGTCGGTGTGACATCTGACTCAGCTTATTCAACCCGGTCGCCCCATGACCCCAAGACAGGTTGTGGAACGATGTGTCTCGTCCAACATGGCTCCGCATTTATCTGGATACTATGCTGGGCGACTATCAGATGAAGGATGTTCCAAAACAGCGAACGATCCGCCTAGGGTGTATAAGGGAATAGCCGGTTGTTGCGGTCTCCCTATGTTGTGGCATAAGGCATCGCATGACGCCTAAACGGATTTTCATGCTTGGCGCAACCGGGACGATTGGACGGGCAACATGTGCTGCTTTGATCGCGCGGGGCCATCAGCTGGTGTGTTTTGCGCGCGGTCCAAAGGCAACCGATCAAAACGAAAACTACAACCCCCATTGGCGATATGGCGATGTAACTGATGTTAAGGCGCTGCTGCGCGATGGTTTTCGCGGAGAAAAATTCGACGTTCTTCTGTCTTGTATGGCATCACGTACCGGCGATGCAAAGGACGCATGGACAGTCGATTATCAAGCACATTCAAATGCGTTAGAATGCGCGCAATCGGCTGGCGTGACGCACATGGTATTGCTTTCCGCTATTTGTGTGCAAAAGCCATTATTGGCGTTTCAGCATGCTAAGCTGGCTTTCGAAGATATACTTATAAATTCTGGCATGGATTACTCCATCGTTCGTCCGACCGCGTTCTTCAAATCGTTGTCAGGCCAAATAGAACGTGTTCAAAAGGGTAAACCCTTTTTGCTGTTCGGTGATGGCAATTTGACTGCTTGCAAGCCGATCAGCGATGGCGACCTTGCCACCTTTCTTGCGGAGACAGTTGACCGGCCGGACCGCAGAAATTGCATTCTGCCCATTGGCGGGCCGGGTCAGGCGATAACGCCGCGCGAGCAAGGAGAATTGCTGTATTCACTGCTGGAGAAAGAACCGCGGTATCGGCACGTGCCTGTTGCCATGATGGATGCAATTATCTCGGCGTTAAATCTGGTTGGCCGGATTGTTCCGGGTGTTACGGCTAAAGCTGAACTGGCGCGAATTGGACGATATTATGCAACCGAATCCATGCTGGTTTGGGACCCGGTGATGGCCAGATATGATGCCGACGCAACTCCATCCACTGGAAGCGAAACCCTTGAAGACCATTACCGAAAAATCATTGCTGGAGATCGTAAAGTCGACCTTGGCGACCACGCCATTTTCTGATTTTACACCACCGTTCAAGCCTATGGACTTTCAACAAATTTGTGCGAATATCGCGCTATGAGCTTTACTGAGCATCCGCTGCGCCGATGGGCTGTTGATGAAATGCGGTTGCGTCGTTTCGCGCCGGTGAATGCGCATTGTGAAATCTATCAGGTGGTACGTCTCATCGAACCTGAGGAGCGCAATGCTGAGGATCGCTGGCTGATAAATTCGCGTCCCGAATTTGATGATTGGACCCTGGCAGCCCGACACGGTTCTGGCCATACGTTAAGCGGGATTCAATTCCTGTGGGAACGCCATACCGAAGCCAGCACCTTAACGCTGATTTTCCCACATGAAATACCCGAGCCAGTGCGGCACAATTATATTCAATGGCTGGAAAACTGGCCGGGCGGCGTCGTCCGCGCGACGCAAATTCGGGTGGTTCCCAATACCGTCAATATTGATACTGAGTTATCCGCCATAGGCATAATGACAGACGAAATGGTCTGTTGCGATATCAATGCCGGCATTCGGCTCTGGTCCGATTTCAGTATTCATGGGGACGGTTATGGCAGGCTGCTTATCACGGCGGGCAACGTCGGGGAGGGCGAACGCGGTCGGATCATTCAACGTGTGCAGGAACTTGGCAATTACCGAAATCTCGCATTACTCGGCTTTCCGGTGGTGCAACAATATGGTCCGCAGCTTGACCAGTTGGAGCATCGCTTGTCGGACCATGCCCGCCGCGTGGCCTCAGCGGATGAAGATGATGAAATTTTGCTCAATGATCTGGCGGGAATTTCTTCAGAGCTTGAGCTTATACGTTCGGCGACAGGGTTCCGGCTAAGTGCGACGGCGGCCTATGCAGAGGTTGCTGCCGACCGGCTCACGGCGCTTGATGTTCAACCAATATTGAACTTCCAAAGCCTCACCGATTTTACGGAACGGAGGTTGGTTCCAGCATCGCGGACATGCTCAGTATTCCGGAAACGCCTTGGCGATATTGCGGAACGTATCTCGGGCGTAATGCATACCTTGGACGTGCGGATCGACAGCCGAATCAAGGCGCAAAATCTTGGCCTTATGCGGTCGATGGAACGCTCAACGCAGCTCCAGTTGCGCCTACAGACTTTGGTTGAGGGGCTTTCGGTCATTGCCGCTGCATATTATCTCGTTGGCCTCATCGCTTATATGACAAAGGGTGTGTCTGCGATAAAAGGCGGCGCAAATAGCGACCTGATTGTTGGCGCAGTTACCTTGCCCGTGGTGTTGCTGATTTACCTCTTCGTTAATCGTCTCAGGCACAAAGTATTAAAGGAAAGCGTCGAGGAAAATGCCCGTATTGAAAAGCGCTGAAATGGCTGCATAATGCGCTTTCCTTGGGAGGCGTTGTGGGCTAGACCCGCAATGAAGTTAAGTACGTAAAAGATTGGCTATTTGGCCAATGAAGACGCGATAGGAGAATATATGGTCAAGACAAAAGCAATAGCTGGCTTGGTGGCGTTATCCGCAATGGTTGCCGCCTGCTCAGGTGGTTCGGAAGGCGAATCTGATAAATCGGCTGAGACAGCAGCGCCAGCAGCAGCACCGGCCGCTGCTCCTGCAGCAGCCCCGGCTGCCGCACCCGCAGGCCCGCCTGCTGCAACCGATGTCAGCACGCTTGACGGCACCACATTTGCAAGCTTCACCGGAAATGCCGCCAACGGCAAATTGGTGTTTGCGCAATGCCGCACATGCCACGTCACTGACGCTGGCGTAAACAAGACTGGCCCATCGTTAAATGGCTTGATCGGGCGCACTGCTGGTACCGTTCCCGGATACACTTATTCCGCAGCAAATAAGAGCAGCGGTGTTGTCTGGACCAAGGAAAAATTGTTCCAGTATCTGGAAAAGCCACAGCGCGTGATTCCACAGACGAAGATGATCTTCGCAGGTCTGCCAGATGCACAGAAGCGTGCAGACGTGATCGCATATCTTGAGACGCCAAGCTGATATCTAGATATCAGTCGATACAAAAAAGGCCGGGTAATTCCCGGCCTTTTTTGTTGATGCTGTTTGCACCTATCAGGCGGCGACGTCGCGCCGTGCCAATTCGCAATGCGACCAGATTTCGCTGAGCGCGCGCAGCAAGCGATCAATGTCGTCGTCGCTATGCACTGGTGATGGCGTAATCCGCAATCTTTCGGAACCGCGTGGAACAGTCGGATAATTGATTGGCTGCACGTAGATGCCGTGATTGTCCATCAACCAGTCGCTGATGAATTTACACTTATGCGCATCGCCAACCATGACGGGAATGATGTGGCTGGGGTTGGGGATATGCGGAATGCCCATCCTGTCCAACGCGCCGCGCACTTTTGCCACGCGATCCTGATGCCGCTCGCGCTCGACGGTGCTGTCCTTCAGATGCTTTATGCTGGCGCAGGCGCCTGCGGCAACGGCGGGTGGCAATGCGGTTGAAAAGATGAAGCCGCTGGCAAAGGTGCGGACAAAGTCGCACAGATCGCGCGAGGCAGCGATATATCCGCCCATAACGCCATAAGCCTTGCCAAGCGTACCTTCGATAACAGTAATGCGGTCCATCAGGCCTTCACGTTCTGCAACACCGCCGCCGCGTGGCCCATACAGGCCAACGCCGTGGACTTCGTCGATGTAGCTCATCGCGTTATGTTTCTCGCAGACGTCGAGGATTTCGGCGATCGGCGCAATGTCACCGTCCATCGAATAGACGCTTTCAAACGCCACCAGCTTTGGACGGTCGGACTCGATCCGCGCCAGCTTGCGGTCGAGATCTTCGGGTGAATTATGGTCAAAAACGACCCGTTCTGCGCGGCTGTGACGAATGCCTTCAATCATTGAGGCATGATTGAGCGCGTCGGAGAACACGACGCAGTCAGGAATTTTCGATGCCAATGTGCCAAGTGCTGCCCAGTTGGAGACATAGCCCGAGGTGAAGAGAAGGGCGTCTTCTTTGTTATGCAAATCCGCCAGCTCGCTTTCCAGCAGAACATGGTGATGGTTCGTCCCGGAAATGTTGCGTGTGCCGCCGGCGCCCGCGCCGCATTCGTCAAGCACCTTGTGCATGGCGCCCAAAACCTTTGGATGTTGTCCCATGCCGAGATAGTCGTTCGAGCACCAGACGGTGACTTTGCTGGTCTTGCCGTCAATATAGCGCGTGGCATGCGGGAATGATCCTGCGGTGCGCTCAATTTCGGTGAACACGCGGTAGCGTCCCTCTTCGCGGACGGCGGCCAGTTCGTTACCGAAAAATGCCTCGTAGTTCATGCCCTCACTCCCCCTCTTATACGATTTTTTTGTTGTTCTTGGCTTCCAGTGCCCAATTCCATAACGCAGAGTCGCGAAACGGAATGGCGAGGAAAATATGTTCAAGCGCCGCAAGCAGACATAAGCAGCATAACACCCCGGCTTGCACGACTTCATTTGGCCGGACGGCAGTTATGGCTTGGTTGACCAAATAAGCGCTTAGGCCAAGGATCAACGCGATCGAGACAAGCAGCATGACATTCAGCCGCTTTGGCCCGAAATAGCTTTTGAGATAGCCCAGATGCAACGGCAGCAGTTCATCGCTCATATTAGGCACACCCCAGTAGATGTTGAGCTTGGAAGACAGCCGGAAAACCAACAGCAGCGCAAAGGTATACGCGCCCGTTGGATTGGCAGTTAGTGCGCTTAGCGACAGCAACAACGCTGCGGTCATGGCGAGCGCGATTTCGTGATGGATGAGCGCCATGGTGGCGAGTGAGAAACGCTGCCAGCCCCTGGCACCCTTGGGACATACGTCGCGATGCGTACCGGCAACCGCGCCCGTCAAGAAACTGATTTCATGCCAGCTCCAGATCAGCAAACCGCCGACAAATGAGGCGTATGTTGCCCAAACCGCGCTCGAATGGCTGGTGAAGACCAGCAATGCGAGGCCAAGCGATGCGCAGATGCCCGCAATGAGAACGGCGCGGCCAAAGGATTGCCGCAACCGGTGGTTCAACATGGCTACCAGGCCAGTGCTGAAGAACCAAAGGGCAATCACCACCGTGAATGGTAGGACAAGGCTGGTTGCCGTTACCATGCAGGTGAAAGCCGAATTTGAACTGGCAATTCATTCACCCGTGGACGCATGAAATACATACGGGCAAAGGCAAAGCCTGCTTTGGCCATGCCAGCATAACGACCGACAAAGCCACCGATGCCGCCGCGCGCCTTGGCGTCTTCCATGGCAACCGAGGCAAGCCGCAATTCTTCCATCGCCTTGCGGAAACGCAGATCGTCTGTGTCGATTTCAATCGGGAAGACTTGCTTGCTGATCTGCGTACAAATCTCGAACACTTCATAACCATATTCGGCTGGATGCACGCCAAGTGCCTTGTGGAACACCGGTCGGTTATGGTCACGCACGTACATGGTGGCATAGACCGACAGCAGGAAGAAGCGGATCCAAAGCTTGTTCGCACCCTGCAACAATTTCGGGTCTGCGCGCAGCAGCAAAGCAAAAGCTTCACCATGGCGGAACTCGTCATTGCACCATTCTTCGAACCAATCGAAAATCGGGTGGAACTTGTTCTGCGGGTTGTGGGCTAGGTGGCGGAATATGGTGATATAGCGCGCGTAGCCGATTTTCTCGGACAGATAGACCGCGTAGAAAATGAACTTCGGTTTGAAGAAAGTGTATTTCTTGGTCTTTGTCAGGAAGCTCAGATCAATGCCGATCCCTGACCCTTTTAACGTTTCGTTGATGAAACCTGCATGGCGACTTTCGTCGCGGGCAAGCAGCTTGAACAACCGCTTCATGTCGGGGTTCTTCGTCCGCCGGGCGATTTCTGCGTAAAGGATGCAGCCGGAAAATTCCGATGTCAGCGAGCTTGCGAGGAAGTCGATGAATTCGGCCTGTAGTTCAGGCTCCAGTCCTTCAATCACGCCGTCAAAAGCATCGGTTTTCTTGAAGTGGCGCTTATTGGGGTCGCCCTCCATCTCTTCCATCAAGCCTTCCCAATCTGCGCGGACGAGCGAGACGTCGATCTTATCCATCGCCTCATAATCGGTCGTGTAGAAACGCGGCGCGAGGACGGTGTCGGATCGGGCGATCGCCATCGTGTCATGGTCGGCGACGATGGGTGTGGCGAAATTGGCCGGCGCGTTCATTACAACCTCCCTGCGGTGAAACTGACTTCATATAATTCGGCAAGCTCAAAATGGCCTGCAAAGCGTGTCCAGGCGCGGCGCAGCAGCCCCGCCTTGCGGACGGTGGCATGGCGGTGCAAAACGATGCTCTCGCCAAAACCAACGGTGATGGGGTCGCCATGCACCTTAACCCGGTCACCGGGTTCAATTTCAATCCCGCCATCCAATTTCACATGCGCGTGAAAATGCGCTGCGCTTTGTTCGACTTCGATACGGCATGGCGTATCAAATGTTTCGGAGGACAGGAGACGCGTCATGATTTTGGTGCTTCCAACATATCGGCAAAACTTTTGGTATGATCCGGGCCAAAGCCATAGATTTCGGCGTCACGGCCGGTTTCTGGGTCACTGAGTGACAGCGCTCCATTTTCCCAGCGGGTGAGCGTAAATGGCGGTTCAGCGCCGATGCCGGCTGCAATCCGCGCCTTTGCCATGCGGCGCATCGTTGCCCGCAAGAATCCGCCTTCGCCAAATGCGATAACAGTGACGGTTTGACCGCTATTGGCGTCGCTGACGACGACGGCACCGTCGGCTCGATCGGCAAAGCGCAGCGAACGCTCCTGTGCCGGCATCACTTGCGCCGCAGCACGGGTAACCGATGGATCGGACGCTTTCGGAATGAGACCGAAGCGCACTGCGCCCGTCAGTGCAATGACGAACAGCAACAGGATAGCCGCACCGATCAGTGCGCCACGTGGCACCGTTGGGTCATGATGGACAGCGTGGCTCATGCGGGCACTCCCATCAATGGAACGTCGCGGCTGCGTTGCGGCGCTGCTTCCTTGGGCGCAACGGGCTGAACGGCTTGTGTTGTCTTGAACAACAAGGCGGCAAAGGCCTGCGCATCCGGAATGGCACGCAAGGTTGGCTGCGGCGTTACAAAGCGCAGCGACCGTACATGTGGCCAAAGCATGATATAACCCAAACGAGGCGCGCCCTTAAGGTCGAGGACGATATTGCCGTGACCCGATGGGAGCATCTTGAGGTTTGCCGACTTGATCTCCGACAAGGGCAGGTTGATGCACTTGTTCAATGCAACGCCGATCCGCAAGACCAGACGCTTGTTGGTCAAAGTGTAAACCGTCGTCCGGCCAACGCCCCAGGCAAACAAGGCGAACAGTCCAACAACGCTAACGCCCAACACCGAAACGGC
>JAZKGS010000135.1:7757-37705 GCA_040385805.1 Pseudomonadota bacterium
GCGTCAATGACGACCTGGCCCTTCTTACGGTTGACCTTTGCCATACCCATTGGTGCAAGCACCTTATTCGTGCCGGTGTCGACTTCGAGATAGCGGATCACATGTTCAGCGCGATCAACCCAGACGTCAGTAATGGTCCCGGCCACTGCGCCATCGGCGCCAATGGCGGTCATGCCACGTGGATCAGGGTCGCGGGTATCGATCGAGATATGCTCGGCAATGCCAATCGGTACAATCCGGTTGCGGCCTTCGGCATCAAGATCGGTATGCTTGGCACGGTTTGCCCAAGCGGCTGGTCCAATGCCGTCCACCAGCGGATTGCCGGTCGGATAATATGGCGCGCCTGGCGAACGGAACGTCCGCGCAGCAGCAATATCAACGGGTTCACGGCCATGTGCTGGCGCGGACTGGGCGGTACGACCAAACGGCATGTTGAATATTTTTGGAGGAGCCCGCGAAAGCACGCCACCCTGCGTATCGACGCGCCCTGTGACTTCGTCTTCCAACGGATAACCTTCGCGGCGATCTTCGCGCCGCAGGTAAACCATGAGCGCGAGGAAAAACAGCACGAATGCCAAAAACACCAGTTCGGTCACATCGACTGTGCCCACTATTTTTACATCATCAATCATACGTCCTCCTCACACTTCCCGCTTCACGTAGGAAATTCCGTTAATTCATATCGTTCACTTGTATTTTTGCTTTGCAGATGCAGGCCGATTACCGGGCCGAGCACCACTAATGTAACCAGCAACAATAGAATCTCGACCGCATATACAGCGCCATAGCCCGTTGCCCGGTCGGCAAGCGTGGCGCCCATATTCTGATGCAGCGCCAGCGTGGTCATGCCATCGCGGAACAAGCCGCCAACGGCGACGCCAGCGCCAGCGCTGCTCGCTTGCACCGCGCCCCAGGCACCAAGCGCCAGACCAGCACTGCCTTTTTGTGCAAGGCCCATCGCGGCAACCATAGTGCCGACGGAAAATAATCCCGTGCCAAAGCCGATGCAGGTTGCCCCGGCAAACAGTAAAGGCACAGACGCAATTGGCGCAGCGAACAAGGTCATGATGAAGGCTGCAATCCCTGCTACCGCGCCGAAGCCGGCCAACCGGAGTGGGTCAGCACCTGAAGACAGGCGCTTGCCGCTGATAGCAAAGGCAATCAGCGCGCCCATAGCCCATGCACCCGTTAATGCGGTCGTAGAGCCGACCGAAAGGCCCAATATCTCGCCACCGTAAGGCTCAAGCAAGGCATCCTGCATGGCAAAGGCCATCGCGCCGAGGCCAATTGCGAGAAGCAATCTCTTGGCATTGGGCTGAGCCGTGAACGATGCCCAGATTTCGCTGAAGGTTGGACCGGTCGAAGGCGACGATGTCAGGGCACGATTGCGCGCCTCTTGCTTCCACAAGGCGATGATATTGAGGCCCATGGTAAGCGCTGCTGCACCCTGAATGACCTGAACTAACCGCGTCGCAGTGAAGTCGAGCAGCAAATTGCCGATGGTGAATGCCGCCAGCATCATACCGACGAGCAGCATGACATAAAGCAAGGCAACAACGCGGGGGCGTTTGTCTTCGGGGGCAATGTCTGTCGCCAGAGCAAGGCCAGCGGTCTGCGTGACATGCATGCCAGCGCCAGTCATCAGGAATGACAAGCAGGCTGCTGCAACACCAAAGGCGAAGGTGTCGGGCCGGGTAATGAGGATCAGCGAGAACGGCATGATGGCAAGGCCGCCAAACTGCCCAAGCGTGCCGAACCAGATATAAGGTACTCGGCGCCAGCCAAGCACCGAACGGTGGGTATCGGACCGGTGGCCAATCAATGCGCGAAATGGCGCAACCAACAAAGGAATGGCAATCATCAAGGCCACGATCCAAGTCGGCGTATTCAATTCAACAATCAGCACACGGTTCAACGTCCCGTTCAGCAGCACCGCTGCAATCCCAACGCTCACTTGAAACAGCGCGAGCCGTAACAAACGGGCCAATGGAAGCTCAGTACTTGCTGCGTCAGCAAAGGGCAAAAACCGCGTTCCCACGGCTTGCCAAAATGTCACTGCTGACGGCTTTTGGATCATTAGCGGCTGATCCCCATCGCTTGCGATTTGTAGAAACCGCTGGAAACACGCTTGGTGAAGTCGATCGTCCATTCTGGCAGCGCCACCGCAATGTCGTGTGATAGACGTGCTTCAGAAACGGGAAGGATAGCTGGTGAGCGATCGCCGCGCGGGAAGGCTTTGCCAACAAAGTGCATCGTGCGCAGCAAGGGTGTGCCGGGCGCAAAGGTGAAAGCAACATGCGAAGCGCGCTGCGACCAAGCTTTCAGCACGCCGATAATGTCATTTTCATCATAATGGATGAGCGAGTCCATCGCGATGACATGGTCGAAGCTACCGAGACTATTGCTGCGCATATCGCCAACGCGCCAGTCGATCGACAAATGGCTGGGCGTGCGCTTTTGCGCGATTTCGATGAGGCCGTGCGATACGTCGATGGCAACAACTTCGGCCCCGCGCTCCGCGGCGATCATTGCGAGTGCGCCCGTGCCGCAGCCGGCATCCAACAGGCGCATGCCCGTCATGTCGGCTGGCAAGGTCGACAGCAGCAGATTACGCATACTATCGCGTCCGGCCCGCACTGTGGCGCGGATGCCGCTGACGGGAACGTCGGAGGTCAAATCCTCCCACGCCTTACGCGCGGTTTTGTCGAAATAAGTTTCGAGCTTGGTTCGGCTCTGCTGATAGCTGGTCGAGGCGAGGCTGCTGTCCATCATTCAAACCCCAGAAAATCGAAGATATCACGATCCTTCATCGGACGGGCTTCCTGATAATCGACGCCGTCCCAAAGCTTTTGCGCAAGGTCCATATATTCCTGGCATGCGGCATCGACTTCGGGTGTGCTGTCCATTTCGAACAAGGTGCATTTTTTCAGGCGCGACCGGCGGATGGCGTCGAGGTCAGCAAAATGCGCAAGTCGCGTCATGCCGATTTCGTTGGCGAAGCGGTCAATCTCGTCAGTGGCCTTCGAACGGTTGGCAACGACGCCAGCCAGACGCACATTGTAGTTTTTCGCTTTCGCGTTGATGGCGGCGACAATGCGGTTCATGGCAAAGATGCTGTCAAAATCATTGGCAGCAACGACGATTGCGGCATCGGCATGTTGCAAGGGCGCAGCGAACCCGCCGCAGACAACATCACCCAACACATCGAAAATCACAACATCGCGATCTTCAAGCAAGTGATGCTGTTTAAGCAACTTCACGGTCTGGCCAACGACATAGCCGCCACAACCGGTTCCGGCAGGTGGCCCGCCAGCTTCGACGCACATCACGCCATTATAGCCTTCGAACATATAATCTTCGGGGCGAAGCTCTTCGCTGTGGAAGTCGACGGTTTCGAGGACGTCGATGACGGTTGGCATCATCTTTTTCGTGAGCGTAAACGTCGAGTCATGCTTTGGATCACAACCGATTTGCAAGACGCGGTGGCCAAGTTTCGAAAAGGCCGCCGACAGGTTCGACGACGTTGTCGATTTGCCGATTCCGCCCTTGCCATAGACCGCGAACACCTTCGCGCTGGTGATCTTGTCGCTTGGGTCGAGCGCAACTTGCACACTGCCTTCGCCATCGGGCGGTGCTGTATCTAAAAGATTAAGTGTCATGTTGTTGCTCCAGTCATTCTGCTGCGACCAGGCCTTCAAGCCGGTCTTCCAAGTCATTGCTGGCGGCTTTCAGGCGCGCCAATGTATCTGCATCGGGGGTCCATAATTGCCGTTCGCACGCCTCAAGCAAGCGGTCGGCAACACGTGCTGACGATTTTGGGTTCAAGTTCGAAAGGCGCGCGCGCATTTCGGGGTCAAGAACGAAGGTTTCGCTGATTTGTTGGTACACCCATGGCGAAACAGTGCCGGTGGTTGCGGACCAGCCCATGGTGTTGGTCACATGCAGTTCGAGGTGACGCACACCTTCAAAGCCATGCTTCAACATGCCTTCATACCATTTTGGGTTCAGCATGCGGGTGCGGGTTTCAAGGTCGATTTGTTCGCCTAAGGTGCGAACCTTGGTGTCGCCCTGTGTTGCATCGACGACATAGATTGGGCTTGCTTTGCCGCGCGCTTTTTCAATGGCCTTGCTCATGCCGCCCAGACCATCGACATAATGGTCGATGTCGGTGACGCCAGCTTCAACCGATTCCAGATTCTGGTAGGACAATTCAACGCCAGCCAGTTCGCTTTCGAACAATGCGCGGTGTTGGACAGGAGCGCCGGTGCGGCCATAAGCAAAGCCCTTTTTGGCTTCGAACATATTGGCCAGCTCTTCGGGGTCAGTCCACGTGCCGCCGTCGATCATCATATTGACGTTGGCACCATAAGCGCCCTGCGCATTGGAGAAGACCCGCAACGCGGCGGTTTCAAGATCACAACCATGCTTTTCTTGATGCGCGAGGCTGTGCTTGCGGACGAAGTTCACTTCGGCGGACTCATCGGCCATTGTTGCAAGATATGTCGCATCGGCGATCATGCGCGTCTGTAGCGGCAGCAGGTCACGGAAGATGCCGGACATGGTGACAACAACGTCAATGCGTGGGCGGCCAAGTTCTTCCAACGGGATAAGCTCGGCGCCAGCAAGGCGGCCATAATCGTCAAAGCGGGGACGGGCGCCCAACAAAGCGAGAACCTGCGCAACCTGCGTGCCTTCGCTCTTCAGATTGTCGGTGCCCCATAAGACCATCGCGACGGTCTCAGGCAACTTCCCGCCATCGGCCATATGGCGCGCGAGCAATTGGTCGGCCTGCGCGCGGCCTTGGATGCAAGCAAATGTGCTTGGAATGCGGAATGGGTCAAACCCATGAATGTTACGGCCCGTGGGGAGGACTTCAGGATTTTTAAGGATGTCGCCGCCTGGCGCTGGCTGCACATAATTACCGTCCAAAGCGTGCATCAATGCGCCGAGTTCGTCATTGGCGTCGATTTTGGCTTCGATGGTCGCGCGGTCTACATCGGGTGATGCGCCAGCCATGGCATCGACAAGACCTTCGCGGTCTTCCGCTGTCATCTTGCCGCCAAATACGTGGAGTCCGTGTGGAATAAGCTCACGCTCAATTTCGTACAAGCGACCGGCAAGGTCGGAAAGTTCGCCAGCTTCGATATCAAGCGTTGCGCATTGATCGCGGATGAGAAGTTCAAGATCGCGGCGTTCATCGCTGTCGTCAGCAATCGAACGATAGCGTTCCAAAAAGGATTTGAGGTCCGTGAAGCCCTTATACAGGCCAGCTTCGGCCAAGGGCGGTGTCAGATAGCTGACCAGAGTTGCACCCGAACGGCGCTTGGCGATGATGCCTTCCGACGGGTTGTTCGATGCATAGAGATAAAAATTGGGCAAATCGCCAATCAGGCGGTCGGGCCAGCAATCGCCGCTCATCCCGGCTTGCTTACCGGGCATGAATTCCAAAGCGCCATGGGTGCCGAAATGCAATGCTGCATTGGCGCCGAAATCTTCGCGGATGTAGCGATAAAATGCGGAGAAGGCATGTGTTGGCGTGAAGCCACCTTCGAACAACAACCGCATTGGGTCGCCTTCATAACCAAAGGCTGGCTGAACACCGACAAAGACATTGCCGAAATGCGCGCCAAGGACGTGGATGGATTGCCCGTCGCTTTGCTGGCGGCCGGGGGCAGGGCCCCATTGTGCTTCAATCTGTGCCAGATATTTTTCGCGGCGGACATGGTCATCGGCGCTGATGCGCGCTGCGACATTTGCGTCTGCGCCGAATTGTGCAGCATTGCCATGCAACAGCGTGTCACGCAGCACATCGACGCTTTCGGGTACGTCAACTGCATACCCATCATCACGCAGCCGCTGCATCGTTGCGTGGAGCGATTCGAACACCGCGAGATGCGCAGCGGTACCGGTAGCACCAGCATTTGGCGGGAAGTTGAACAGGACAATGGCGATCTTGCGCGCCGCCTTTTCCGACTGGCGCATGCGGATGATACCAGTGATGCGTGCGGCCAATGATGCAGCACGCTCAGGGCAGCTTTGCATCGCGCGGACATTATCGGTGACGGTGAACTTGCAATTGCGATTGCAGCCCGTGCAACCCGCCGGTGAGCCATCGGAGCGACCACCAAACACGCTTGGGGCAATCGCGCCATCGAGTTCAGGGATCGCCATCATCATTGTGGTTTCAAGCGGCAACAGACCCATTTTGCCAGCGCCCCATTGCTCCAGCGTCTGGAACTCGATGGGGTGTGCGGCAATATAAGGAACGTTCAAGCGAGACAGCGTTTCCACCGCTGCATCAACGTCATTGTAAGCAGGGCCACCGACGAGCGAGAAGCCCGTAAGGTTGAGGATGATGTCAACGCAGGGCGCCCCGTTCTTGACAAAAAAGGCGTCAATTGCCGGACGTGAGTCGAGGCCGCTGGCGAAGGCCGGAATGACCTTCAGGCCCTGCGCTTCCAAGGTTTCGATCATGCCATCATAATGGCCGGTGTCCTTGCCGAGCAGATACGAGCGCAGCATAAGCAATCCGACAGTGCCCACTGGGTTCTTAACCGCTGGAAGCAAGCTTGCGTCCGCAGTCAGGCGCTCTGGCATATCGGGGTGATAGACGCCGACCTCAGGATATTCGCGCGGAGCATGCGCAGGCAGGTTGCCCTTCAACGCGGCGCGGTCGCCCGTGGCGTAGCGGTCAATCAAGCCGCGGATCATGTCGACAACATTGTCATCCGAACCCGAAAGCCAATATTGCATGGTCAGGAAATATTGACGCACGTCCTGGGCTGGTCCGGGGATAAAGCGCAGGATCTTGGGCAAGCGGCGCAACATCTTCATTTGGCCCGCGCCCGAGCTTCCGCCCGGCTTGCCTGATCCGCGCAGCTTCTTCAGCAGCGCCAATGGACCCTTGGCTGGCTTGTCCATGTTGTAATTGCCAAGCCGCGTCAGCTTGACGATGTCTCCAGCCGACATGATGCCGACGATCGCATCGCAATGCTCGCGGCGTGCCAATAACGCTGGGTGAATGGCGCGGACATGGTCGTCGAGGAAGAGCATCGTCGCGATGATGACATCTGCGCGGGCGATATCCTCTTGAGCGCGCTCCAACACCGTAGGGTCGCGGTCCCAATCCGATGCGGCGTAGAAGCCGATGCTGACATTATTGTGCGCCAGCTCATGATTTGCGCGTTCCACCGAAGCGGCCAAATGATTGTCGAGCGTGATGATCACAACACGGACACAGGGTTGGGCATTATCGCGCATAATGTGCCTTCGCCTCGTATAAGGTGGCCAGTTCGATGGTTGCGACACCATGTTCAGCAGCAAAAACCTCAGTATTCCGGCGGGCTTTGCCGCGAACGAAGAAGGGAATTTTCTTAAGTTCGCGGCTGGCTTCGTCGCTCCACACGGCCTCGGCACTGTCTGCCGATACTGCAGGCGCGGCCTGATCTTGTGGCGCGCTATGGCCTGGGCCCAAATGCGATGCGCCAGCGCCGTCGTGGAATTCGAAATCGTCGCGGAACATGGTGAGCAAATGCTCCTCAAGGCCCATGACCAATGGATGGACCCAGCTGTCGAAAATGACATTCGCGCCTTCAAAACCCATTTGCGGGGAGAAGCGGGCGGGGAAATCCTGCACATGCACTGGTGACGAAATCACTGTGCAGGGAATGGAGAAACGCTTTGCAATATGGCGCTCCATCTGCGTGCCTAAAACCAGCTCAGGCTGCGCGTCCTGAATTGCCTTTTCGACCTCGAGATGGTCGTCGGTAATCAGCGGCTCCAGGCCATAAAGCTTTGCCGCCGCGCGTACCTCGCGGGCATATTCGCGGTTATAGCAGCCAAGGCCAACAACCTTGAAGCCAAGCTCTTCGCTGGCAATCCGTGCCGCAGCAACGGCATGTGTACCGTCACCAAAGATGAAAACACGCTTGCCAGTAAGATAGTTGGAATCGATGGAGCGGCTCCACCATGACAGCCGCGAAAGGCCTTCACGCAGCATCGGCTCTGGATCAACCTTGGCAAGGTCAGCGACTTCGCGGATGAAATCTTGCGTCGCGCCAACGCCGATTGGCACTGTACGGACGGTTGGCTGGCGGAATTCACGCGCCAGATAATCTGCGGCCAAATCACCGGTTTCGGGATACAGCACGATGTTGAAATCGGCTTCGCCCAAACGGGCAATGTCGGCGACATTTGCGCCCAAAGGTGCGACCACATTAATGTCGATGCCAAGCTTGTTCAGCAGGCCAGTGATTTCGATGACGTCGTCCCGGTGACGAAAACCAAGTGCCGTTGGTCCAAGCAAGTTGACAAGCGGGCGGCGTCCATCACGGTCCGATGGACGGCGATCCTTGTCGACCAAATGGCGGACGATCTGGTAAAAGGTTTCTGCAGCGCCCCAATGTTCTTTGCGTTGGTAGCTTGGCAGTTCAAGCGGGATCACGGGAATGGGCAAACCCATTTTTTCGATGAGGCCAGCAGGATCGTCCTGAATGAGTTCAGCCGTGCAGGACGCGCCAACGATCATTGCGTCGGGTTTGAACCGTTCAATGATGTCCATCGCCGCAGTCTGGAACAGTTGCGAGGTATCCTTGCCCAAGTCGCGCGCCTGGAATGTTGTGTAGGTAACTGGCGGACGCTTGTCGCGGCGCTCGATCATCGTGAACAACAGGTCGGCATACGTGTCGCCCTGCGGCGCGTGCAGCAAATAATGCACGCCCTCCATCGCGGTTGCGACGCGCATTGCGCCGACATGCGGTGGGCCTTCATATGTCCAGACGGAAAGCTGCATCGCCTAAACCCTCAATACGTCGCGGCGACGTAATGGCCGCGCGAAAAGTTCGGCAAGATCGCCAGCTTGGTCGAAACCGTGGATTGGCGAGAACACCAGTTCGATAGCCCATTTGGTGGAAAGGCCCTCGGCCTCAAGCGGATTGGCAAGGCCAAGGCCGCAAACGGTCAGGTCAGGGCGTGCAGCACGGACGCGGTCAAGCTGACGGTCGACATCCTGACCTTCGCTCAGCAGGACGCCCGCAGGCAGAGCCGCAAGTTCCTGCGCCAGATGCTGGCGGTGCAGATAGGGCGTGCCGACCTCGATCAGGCGCATGCCCAATTCATTGGCGAGGAAGCGCGCAAGCGGTACTTCCAGTTGCGAGTCCGGCATGAAGAAGATGGACCGGCCGGACAGACGCGCACGTTGATGCGCCAAAGCAGTTGATGCGCGTTCCTGATACGGAAGAAGGACTGCGTCAAAATGCGCGTCATCTACGTTGAACGCTGTGGCCGCGGCGTGCAACCAGTTGGTTGTGCCTTCAACGCCGAACGGGAATAATGCATCCAAACGGGTTGCGCCGCGCGCTTCAAGTGCGCGTCCCGTGTCACCCAAAAAGGGCTGGGCGAGCAAGTACACGGTGTTTGGACCAATGCCGGGCAGATTGGCCACAGCGCGCTCTGGCAAGCTGGCGACATTGGGAATACCCAGTTCGGCAAACAGGCGGCGGAATTGGTCTTCGACGATGTCGGGTAGCGATCCAACGATGATCAGATTGGCAGGCGCGGCTAAATCCAGCGCAGGCATGATAGGCACCAAAGACGCAAGGCACGCATCTTCGCCTTCGGTAAATGTGGTTTCAATTCCACTGCCCGAATAGTTCAAAATTCGAACATGTGGACTGTGCTTGGCGCCAAGGCGTTGCGCTGCTTTTGAAAGATCAAGCTTGATGACTTCGGATGGGCAGCTACCGACCAGGAACAAGGTCTTGATCTCGGGGCGGCGCGCCAGCAACTGGTCAACAATCCGGTCAAGCTCGACATTGGCATCGGCAAGGCCAGCGAGATCGCGCTCTTCCATGATCGCGGTCGCAAAGCGAGGCTCTGCAAAGATCATGACGCCTGCGGCCGATTGCAGCAAATGCGCGCATGTCCGCGAACCGACAACGAGGAAAAACGCATCCTGCATTTTGCGGTGCAACCAGATGATACCGGTCAGGCCACAGAAGACCTCACGCTGGCCGCGCTCTTTTAAAACGGGCGAAGCGGCCGTCGATGGCGAGGCCGCGAGTGGAGCAATGGCGTTCATGCTGCCACCAAATTGTCTTGGCGGGCATCAAGCCGGGCCATACGAAGCTTGTAGAGGAACTGGCCAGCATTGATGACATAAGACGCATAAGCGGCCAGCGCCACATACATGCGGTCATGCGATGAGCCCCATTGATTGAACAGCATCAGCAAATACGCGGTGTGCAGTGCCAGCACCAACATGCTGAAAACGTCTTCCCAAAAGAACGGCTTCGCAAACAGCCACTCGTCGAACACGACTTTTTCCCAGATCGATCCGGTGACCATGATGGCGTATAATGCGATGGTTTTTATAAGGACGGAAATTTCGGCAGCTTGCTCACCGGAGCCCGTCATCAAAAACCGAATCACGAGATACAGGCTGACGCCAAAGATAAGAAACTGGATGGGCGCCAATAGACCCTGAATAAGAGTCCAGACCGATTCGTCCCGGCGTTTACGCTGCGCCGCAGTGTAAAGGGGCATGTTGCCGATTGCTGCTGATGGCGCTGCAATCGAGAAAGTTGCTTCCGACTCAATCTGCGTACTGATGGACAGAACACTTCCTCCCAATCTCCAGACTGCAAATAAAGGCCCGATTTATAAAAGTGTCAAGTTTTTTAGACGTCCAAAAAGATTGACACATAAAGTTTGCCATTGCCTTTACGTTGCTATACGTATGCGGCCAATTGAGATGATTTCATCAAAAGATAAGGCCGACGTCATGCCACGCCGACCAGACTTTTAGGGGAGTCTGAATATGGCTACTGTTTTTGGACTGTCCGAACTGAAATCCAGGCTGGGTGACTGGCGTGGGGGTCGGAAGATTGTCCAATTTCAAGAGCTGGCTGACGCTGATGCCACAATTAACAATCTCAGAATTGTCGCTAGCCGGGCGGAGCAACATGATCTTTCCCTTCTTCTCGAAAATCTTGTGATTCCACGTTTGATCGCTGACCGGGGCGATAGAGCGTCGTGGCCTGACACCACTGATACAATGTTGCCTGACGATGTTGTTGCCGCATCATCTGGACGCCGGGTTATCAGCGACAATGACGTCGAGACTTTTTCCCGTCTTTCCGTTGAAGAGGAAGCACATGTCTTATTGGCATTTGTCGAAGAGTGTCTTGCAACAGGCAGTTCGGTGGAAACGATTTTTGTAGAATTACTTGCCCCTGCGGCCCGCCGTCTTGGTGAATATTGGGATGCAGACAGCGAGGATTTTGTTGGTGTCACCATGGGTTTATGGCGCATTCAAGAGGTTTTGCGCGTGCTGACGATGCGAATCCCGCCGCTATCCGGACCCGGCCATGGCCAGCGTTCTGCTCTATTTTCGCCCATGCCCGGGGAACAACATAGCTTTGGAACACTTATGGTAGCCGAGTGCTTTCAAAGGGCAGGTTGGGAGACCGATGTTTTGATTGAGCCGACCCAATCCGAGCTGATTGGCAAGTTTGCCACGCAGCATTATGACCTGATCGGATTGACCGTCAGCAATGATTGTTCTACGGGCGCGCTCGGCGGCTTGGTAAGCACTATCAAAGCTGTATCGAGCAATCCCCATGTAAAGGTTTTGCTTGGGGGGCGTGTTATCAACGCGCAACCCGAATTGGTAACCAGCTGCGGTGCAGATGCTACGGCAGAGGATGCAATGTCCGCAGTCGCAATTGCTGACCAGCTGGTTCCGGTAAGTGCCGCAAGTTTTGAAAACCTGAGTTAGGAAACTGGTCCACTCGATGAACCTTGAGTCAACGCACACGGACCGGATCCCCTTCGGTGATCCAGAAGTCATATTCGATGGTTTCTCGAAAGGGGATATCATCAACCTTGCCTATTGCGCAGGCGATTTCATGCTGGCCATTGATGAGGCCGGAATCATTCGCGACATTGCCGTCAATGTACGCGATCATAGTTTCGCCAACATGTGGATTGGCCAGCGTTGGGCCGACACGGTTACTGTTGAAAGCCAAGCAAAAATTGCGCAACTGTTAAGCTCTGGTGCCGCGTCTGGCGCGGTATGGCGGCAAGTCAACCATCCGCACGACGGTGATGATGTGCCTGTAAACTACAAGGTGATCACGCCGGAAAATGGTGGCTGGAAAGTCGCGATTGGTCGCGATTTGCGGTCGATGTCGGTGCTGCAGCAACGACTGTTAAAAACGCAGCAGTCGATGGAGCGCGATTATTTGCATCTGCGCCAAACAGAAACGCGTTACCGGCTATTGTTCGATAATATCTCGTATCCTGTGCTGATTGCTGATGCCGAAGGGCATGATATTCAGCAAGCAAACCGTGCATGTCATGCGCTTGTCAGCGCCGCGCCCGGCACGCTTGAGGGCAAGAATTTGTTGAGCCTCGTGCACCCCGATTATCGCGATGATGTCATCGCCTATATCGGCGCCGTGACAGTCAACAGCCAGACGGTTCCTGCGAACGTAAAGCTGCTTGGTCGAGCCGGATCGGTCAAGATCGCTGCATCTGCGTTCCGCCAATCGGGCAAACAATATTGGCTGATCAACATTGACGATGGCTTGCACGAAGTACCGGGCAAGCAGTCCGATCGCTATGTCCTCGACGTCGTCGAAAAAATGCCTGATGCGTTTGTGCTGACGGACGAAAAGCAATCAATCATTGTTGCCAACCGGGCGTTTGCCGAGTTGGTTCAGGCTGGCTCCGTCGAGCAGCTTTTGGGCGTCTCGCTCAGCCGCTTTGTCGGCAGGCCCGATGTTGATGTGGGCTTGCTGAAAAAGCAGCTGAAAGACCATCAAAATGTCCGCAATTTCAGCTCGATCATCAACGATTTGAATGGCGGCGAAGAGCCGGTTGAAATTTCCGCGATCATGATTGACCATGAACAGCCGTTATTTGGTTACTCGGTCCGCGGCATTGGTCGGCGTGAGCGCGACTTGCCGCAAAGCCGGAATGAATTTCCGCGCTCGGTCGAACAACTTACCGAATTGGTGGGTCGCAAGACGCTCAAAGAAATCGTACGCGAAAGTACAGATTTGATTGAGCGCATGTGTATTGAGGCTGCATTGGTGCACACGGCGGACAACCGTGCGTCGGCTGCGGAAATACTCGGATTGAGCCGTCAAAGCCTCTATTCTAAACTGCATCGCCATGGGCTTGGCAATCTGATTGGCAGAGACGATTAATGTCATAATTAATGGACATTTACCTGTCCAATTAATTTGACAGTATCAGCGAAGTGACATAGCTTCGCCTCATGTCAGACTCGACGATTTCTCCGGATATTCAGCGCTTCGCCCTAAAGCGACCGCGCGTTGGCGATATCATCGAACTCACCAAGCCCGTAACATGGTTTCCACCAATGTGGGCCTTTATGTGTGGGGTCGTGTCTTCGGGCATTGCCATCAGTGAAAACTGGCTGTTTTTGGTCGCTGGCATCGCGCTGACCGGTCCATTGGTGTGCGGCACGAGCCAGGTCATCAACGATTATTGCGACCGCCATGTCGATGCGATTAATGAGCCCGACCGGCCAATACCCTCGGGGCGTGTTCCCGGATATTGGCCAGTCGGTATTGCGTTGGCGGGCTCCGCCATATCGCTTTTGTTGGCCGCAGCGCTGGGACAATGGGTCTTCATCGCCACTTGCGTCGCCCTGTTCAGCGGCTGGGCTTATAGCGCTGCGCCGTTCCGCGCCAAACGCAGCGGATGGTTCGGGCCTCTACTGTGCGCCTTGAGCTATGAAGGCCTGTCATGGTTTACAGGCGCGAGCGTGATGCTTGGCGCTTTGCCAAACGCAACGATTTTGATCGTATTGCTGCTCTACAGCCTTGGCGCGCACGGCATTATGACCTTGAATGATTTCAAGGCGGTTGAGGGTGACAAGGCGACAGGGCTTCGATCTTTGCCGGTCACTCTGGGCGTACGTCCCGCCGCGATTTTCGCCTGCGTAGTGATGGCCGTTGCGCAATTTGCAGTGATTGGGCTTCTGATTACGCAAGGCCTCATGCTGTCGGCGGCAATTGTCGCGCTTTTCACTTTGCTGCAACTGTTCCTGATGGTGCGCCTCGTGGGTGACCCGGCGAAATATGCGCCTTGGTATAACGCGACCGGGGTGTCGCTTTACGTATTTGGAATGTTGGCCGCCGCGCTCGGCCTTGGGGGATATATATGACAACGGCCTATCAGAACGCAGCCGGTATCGGCTGGTTCTCTATTGTCCGTTTGGGCACGGTTCAGGCCGCGATTGGCGCTATCGTCATGATCGCGACATCCCTGTTGAACCGCGTGATGGTCGTCGAATACGCCATCGCCGCGTCAATACCTGCCGCACTAGTTGCCTGGCATTATGGTGTTCAATTGTCGCGCCCAGTCTGGGGGCATAATTCCGACCGGTCCGCGCATCGCAGCAGCTGGATTATCGGCGGCATGGGCATATTGGCGCTGGGCACATTGCTCTCGGTCGACGCGACCATCATGATGGCGTCGAAGGGCGTATTTCCCGTTCTGCTGGCTATTGTTGGGTTCTCCATGATTGGTCTTGGCGTAGGCATGTCGGGCACGGCGTTGCTTGCATTGCTGGCTTCGCGGGTGTCTGTTGAACGCAAACCTGCCGCCGCAGCTATTAGCTGGACCATGATGGTCGGCGGCATCGTTGTCGCAGCTGGCGTGTCGGGCAGCTATCTTGATCCCTTCACCGAAACACGGCTCGCTGTGGTGACCAGCATCGTGGTTCTCGTTGCCTTCTGCGCCGCAGTCCTCGCGCTCCACGGTCTCGAACGCGGCAGCCACGCAGTCGCGAGCGGACCGCCAAAGCCACATATTCCTTTACGTGAAGTCATCCAGAATATCTGGGACGATGGAGCTGCGCGCCGTTTCACATATTTCGTGTTCATATCGATGCTGGCCTACAGCATGCAGGACCTCATCCTTGAGCCCTTTGCTGGTTTCGTCTTCAACATGACGCCAGGCGAGTCCACGAAACTGGCGGGTGTCCAACATAGCGGCATATTACTTGGCATGCTGGTCTCCGGCGCAGGCGGGAGCATCCTCGCCAAGAAATATGGCCGGAACCCGCGGGCCTGGATTATCTTGGGCTGTTTCAGTTCCGCTGTCATGTTGGTTGGCCTATCCTTTGCGGCGACCATTGGCCCGGCATGGCCTTTGAAGGCCAATGTCTTCGCGCTTGGCGTTGCCAACGGGATTTTTGCGGTCGCCGCTGTCGGCGCAATGCTTCAATTGGCAAGCGACGGGCGTTCCTCTGGCGAAGGCGCCCGCATGGGCGTGTGGGGCGCGGCGCAGGCGATTGCTTTCGGCGCTGGTGGCCTGCTCGGCGCTGTCATTGTCGATCAACTGCGCACCCGCATCGGGCAAGACAGCATAGCATTTCAAACAGTTTTTGCGGTGGAGGCAGCCATGTTCGTGGTCGCCGCTTTAATCGCAACTGCCACGCATATGACGCGGCCAACACCAGCAAGAGAGGCGGTGATATTGTGAGAACCCAAACAGATTATGATGTAGTCGTCGTTGGTGGCGGACCATCGGGGGCAACAGCAGCGCATGACCTTGCTTGTGCCGGTTATAAAGTTATGCTGCTTGATAAGGCAGGGCGGATCAAGCCATGCGGCGGCGCAGTCCCGCCTCGCTTGCTGAAAGATTTCGACATACCGCAAAACATGCTGGTCGCCCATGCAAAGTCAGCGCGGATCATCGCGCCCTCCAACAAAAAAGTCATGATGCCCGTGGGCGATGGCTATGTCGGCATGGTCGACCGCGATAGCTTTGACGAATGGCTCCGCAACCGCGCTGCTGAATCAGGCGCGACGCGTGTCACTGGCAAATGTGAACGTGTCGACGACAGCGATACGGTCGTCAAATTGTCCTATCGTTCAGACCGCAATGGCGAGCTGCAGACAGTCACCACCCGGTCCGTCATTGGCGCAGATGGCGCGCGTTCGTCCGTCGCGGCGCAATGCCTGAAAGACGCAGAACGCGTAAAATGCGTTTATGCCTATCACGAGATCGTCGAGGTTCCGGACAACCACTCGGAGGATTATGATCCAACGCGTTGCGACGTATATTATCAGGGGCATTTATCGCCCGATTTTTACGCCTGGATCTTCCCGCATGGTAAGACCGCCAGCATCGGCCTTGGCAGCGCGGATAAGGGTTTCCCCTTGCGCGAAACAACGCGGCTGATGCGTGAGCAAACTGGCCTGTCGCATTGGAAGACGCTGCGCCGGGAAGGCGCGCCTATTCCGCTGAAGCCGTTGAAGCGCTGGGACAATGGCAAGAATGTTGTCGTCGCCGGTGATGCCGCTGGCGTGGTCGCCCCATCGTCAGGCGAAGGCATTTATTACGCAATGACAGCTGGCCGGATGAGCGCGGATGCGGTTTCTGCGTTCCTGAAATCAGGCAATCCAAGCGCGCTTCGCTTGGCGCGGAAGTCTTTCATGAAGGCGCATGGCCGGGTCTTCTGGATCTTGGGTGTCATGCAATATTTCTGGTACAAAAACGACAAACGCCGCGAACGATTTGTGAAGATGTGCGAAGACCCCGATGTCCAGCGCTTGACATGGGAAGCCTACATGAACAAACAACTCGTACGGCGCGATCCCATGGCCCATATCCGGATCTTCTTTAAGGATTTGGGGCATCTATTCGGGCTTAAACCAGTAGAGAGATAAGCCTCGTATGAACGGAGCACGCATTTTCCCGACCATCATTGCCGGGACACTGGCCGTGGTCACAGCCATTGTCGGGGGTACGATCACTGTCCTTGATGAATGGTATTACTCGCTTCAGCAGCCGGCTTGGGCGCCGCCGGATTATATGTTCGGGATTATCTGGACGGCGATATTCGCGATGATCGCGGTATCGGGCGTATTGGCATGGGAAAAGGCGCCTACACGCCGTGAGTCCGAAACAATTCTTGGTCTTTTTGCGTTGAACGGGTTTTTGAACCTCGGCTGGAGCTTTTTGTTCTTCCGCATGGAGCGGCCCGATCTCGCAGTGTACGAGCTGATCGCTTTATGGTTATCGATCCTGGTGCTGATCATCTTCTGCGGCCGTTTTTCCAAATGGTCGGCGATCATGCTGGTCCCTTATCTCATCTGGGTGACCATCGCTGGTGTGCTTAATTATCAGGTGGTTCAATTGAACGGCCCCTTCGGCTAATGGAGCAATTCTTCGCCAGCGGCCGCGCCGTTGATGTGGTGCTTGCAGTGCTGGTGGTCGAAGCCTTGTGGCTTCGCCTGCGGGGTCAGAAATGGGCGGACATCATTCCGGCCCTATTACCAGCGATATTGATGATGTTGGGCCTGCGCGCGGCGCTGACGGGTATGGAATGGCCCTTCGTATCGCTGCCCTTGGCTCTGGCCTTCCCTGTGCACCTATATGACATGTACCGGCGCAGAATGCTGCGGCGCGCTCCGTAACCCGATAAGCAACATTCAATCAGGCACAAAAAAACCCGGCACAATGGCCGGGTTTCTTTTTTGCGGGTTGTGCACCCTTAATATTCGGGTGCGTATCCATGTTCGATTGCCCACAGATACCAATTGTCGACAACGGTGCCAGTCAGCAATATGCCGATGCCCCCGGTCAATGTCGTCAACACGGCGAACCACCATGCCCAGCGATGGATTGATTCCATGGTGGCGTTAAAGCCCATGGTCCATCTCCAGAACAATGCAGCGCGTTCGGATGCTGTTCCGCGGTCGGTAATCTGTTCCAACTCACGCTCGCCGCCATAACGGCCCACTGCAAGGATCGTCGCGCCGTGCATCGCGAACAAGAGCGCCGAACCATAAAGGAAGACGATCGAGAGCGCGTGGAACGGATTGTAGAACAAATTGCCATATTGCAGTGAGAAATTGTTCGTCCATTCCAGATGCGGGAAGATCCCGAATGGAACGGCTTCGGCCCAGCTGTCCATGAAGAATGGACGGATGAAACCGAGGACGAGGTACAACCAGATCGCCGAAGCAAATGCCCAGGACACATGCGTGCCCATGCCAAGTGCCCGTGCCCGGCGATAGCCGCGTGCCCACCACAGGATGATCGATGTTGTCAGGAAGAAACCTGCCAAAATCCACCAGCCGCCCTTGGCAAGCGGAACGAACGGCGTGAAGCCGTATTCCGGTGCCGGCGGGTATAATCCAAGCCAGAAGAACTGGCGGACAAATTCAACCGGATCCCAATTGACCGAAGCCAGCATGTTGAACCCGATAATCTCGATCGCGAAAAAACCGAAGATCAGCGAGGCGAGGCCAAGCCAGCCAAGATAGATCGGGCCAATTTGTGCCTGGCCGAATTTGCCCATCCAGTAGCTGAACCCGGTCATCGCGATGCGGCGTTCGTCCGTTCCTGGCAGCGGCATCCCCATTTCCGGGGAATATGCCAACTGCACCTGGGTAAATATGTTCTGATAACGTGCCATTTCTTTACCCCTCCATTAAGACCAAATCGGAATGTTGCGCCACCACTCCCACCATTCCGGCCAGCCACCTGCGTACAGTGGTCCTGCAATGATGATGCAGACCGCGCTCCAGAAACCGGCGTTCAGGGCGAGGAACAGACCTACGCGGTGAATACCGATTGTGCCGACTGAATAGCCGATGAAATCGCGGAAAAAGGTGTCTTCAAATTCCGGCGTTTTGACTTTCTCGCCTTTCATCGGGTTGACCGCTGAAAGAATGAGAGCGCCATGCAGCGCCAGTGCGAAGCAGGTCGTGAAGAAAAACGACACGGCAATCATATGTGCCGGGTTGTAATGGAAATTCACATACATGTATCCGGTGTTGGAAACCCAGTCGAGGTGACTGAAAATTCCGTACGGAAACCCATGGCCCCACGCGCCCATAAGAAACGGGCGGAAAATCACCAGAGTCACATAAGCCAATATGGCAAAGCCGAACGCGACAGGGACATGATAGCCCATGCCCAGTTTACGGCAGATTTCGACTTCCCGGAGTGCCCAGGAAACAAAGGCGCCTGTGGCGCACATTGTGATAACTTGCCAGAAGCCACCTTCTTTAAGCGGGGCAAAGCCCAGCCCATATTTAATGTCCGGCGGATTTATAGAAATCAGCCATGGGTTCCAAGTGTCCCCCAATGACGCGGCATAGAAAATCAGCGCGGTCCCCAGAATGGCACAGATCGCCGAAATCACACCGAAAAAGCCGACGTAGAACGGCCCGATCCAGAAATCGAACAGGTCTCCGCCAATCAGCGTCCCGCCACGAACACGATATTTTCGTTCAAAGCTCAACAGCGACATAATACGTCCCCTTCTACCCCCAATGGGCAGGCACCACGGACCTGTCACACAATGCGACAGGTGAAATTATTTGGCCCCCCGGGAGGTTCGTGACGCCGAAGCGCCACGACCTCTTAGGGGTTCTGGTTGATCAATTCGCCGGAGCCATTGCCGGTGCAGCAGCCGGAGCAGCAGCGACCGGAGCTGCTACTGCAGCCGGTACAATGGTTGGTCCTTCGATCCAGTTGAAGCGATCAGTGCTCAACAGAATGAAGTGAATCAACAAAGCCAGAACGAACAGGAAGATTGCCAAGGCAACCAGTGTTCTGCGCGGATCAAATATTAACCAAATTCTCCACATGATACCGCCTCCTTATGTTATGATTGTGGTAATGGCTGCGGTAGCAACCTGGACCGCATCATTCAGCATCGCGTAGCCATTGATGCTAGGAAGCCAAGGCCTCCACATCCATACCAGCACATGCGCAATGATTGCGACTATGGTAAAACCAATGAAGCTGCTCACAAAAATTTTGTGAAACTCCTTGGCTTCTTCCGGAGTCAGATAGGCTCCGGGACCAAAGCGTTCGTTATCGCTCATATTCCCTACTCCAAATTAACCCCATTGAGCCGTATATTGTGACTCTTCCGGGCGTTAGCCCCGCAGCACCCTTTGCTGCAAAGGTATGTGACATCCGGCCGGGGGCTGGATGAATTTCCGGAGCGCCGATCATGCGTCTGCCCCCTGTAACATTGCGGCGGCAAGCCGTTCGGCGGATACATGATCCTCACCAGCACGGCGGGCGCTGCGTTCTGCGGCATCGCGCAGATTTTTTGCGGCTGAAATGCGCACCAACACGGGTTGCGCTTCGACAATGGCGTCAAGTTTTGCCTTCGCTTCATGGTCCCAACGCAACATCGACTGGCTGCGCGCTGGTGTGGCAGCGCCGGCATCCATTTGCGTGGAGAGCGGCAATATGTGGAACAGCGCATCGAACAAGGCGTTGCACACTTCCTGCACCAGATAGGTCGCGCCCGAATATCCCATATAGGGCGTTCCGGTGTGGCGGCGAATGGCTGCGCCGGGGAAGGAGGCAGGGACAAAAATACCGCGCCCGCCGCTCTCGGCCATATACATGCGTTCATTATAGCTACCGAAAATCACCAGCGGCGGATTGTCGAAAATCGCGTCACGCACCATTTGATTGTCGGGCTTTTGCCCGGCTGTCCGGCTGAAGGCGAAATTGCAGGGCAGGCCCATATCGTCTTCCAGAAACTTGCGGATGCCGCGCGCATAAGTGTCTGTGGCGACAATACCGAAGCTTGCGGTGCCAAAGAAATCCTGCGTTACCGACCGCCACAAATCCCACAAAGGCTTGATGGTCGTATGCTTTTCTTTTTCGATAAATGGCTCTGGATCAAGCCCAGTCATTTCGCCCAATTGGCGCAAGAAACGGGTGGTGGAATCAAGGCCGATGGGTGCTTGCAAATATGGCCGCTCAAGCTTTTCGCAGAGGTTACGGCCGAATTCGCGATACATGCAGACGTTAACAGAGGCGAGCGCAAGGCGGTGGATATCGGCAAGATGGCTGCCCAATGGGAACACCATGTTCACCTCTGCGCCAATGCCCTCAATCAAGCGTCGGATTTCTGCGAGATCCGATGGCATGTTGAACACACCATAAGAAGGACCGATGATGTTGACCTTTGGCTTGTCGCCCTCGGCGAGAACTTTGGGTGCTACCGTTTTCTTGGGGCCGAACTCGGTCCAAAGCCAAGTGAGCGCGCGGTCTTCGGACTGCCATTGGTCTTCGTCGATAGTGCGCGGCAAGAAGCGGCGGATATTTGTGCCTTCGGGGGTAACGCCGCCGCCAATCATTTCGGCGATGGAGCCTGTTACGACGACGGCGGGTAAATCGGGGTCAAGCGCTTTCCATGCGCGGCGCATGGCGCCTTCGGTCCCTGTCTTGCCCAATTCCTCTTCGCCAAGGCCCGTGACAACAATTGGCAATTCGTGCGGTGGTAAGCCGTCGGTATAATGCAGGACTGATGTGACTGGCAGGTTTTCGCATCCTACAGGACCATCAATAATGACCTGAAGGCCCTTAATTGCGGTGAACGCATAAACGGCGCCCCAATATCCGCCAGCGCGATCATGATCGATGATTAACGTCATGACCCGATGGCCTCCGCAGCCTTGGCAGCTGCAGCATTCTGCGCTGCAAATTTGGCTTTGAACTTGGGCCGGTCAACGGGGGTGTCTTCCCAGATGCCTGCTGTATGGCCTGTGCCAACGCCTTCAAAAAAGGCATGCATTTTGTCGAAGCGTTCCTTGTTGCCGATGGCGGCGTTGATCACTTGCGCAAGGCTGCCCGCGCCTGCGGGGCCCATTAACGGACGGGCAGAGATCAGATTTGTGAAATACAGCGCCGGGATCGCCTTTGCTTTGGCATGTTGGACAACGGGCGTGGTCCCAATGGAAAGATCAGGGCCGAATTCTTCGACCGCTGCAATGTCCTGTTCAAGGCTGGCGCGGTAATTGACGCGTACGCCTTTCGCCTCAAGCCACTCGCGGTCAGGGTCCGACCATTTTGTACGCGGGCAGGCGGTGCCGACATAAGGCACGTCAGCGCCGCTTTCGATGAGCAGCCGTGCGACCAGAAGCTCTGAGCCTTCATAACCCGAAACCGTGATTCTGCCCTTGATAGGCTTGGCGGCAAGTGCGCCTTGAATGGCGGGCAAGATAGCATTTTGCGCAGCCGCGATTTGGTCGGCGCTTGCGCCAGTGGCTTCACCAATGGCCTTAAGCCAGGCGGCAGTGCCATCGCGGCCAACGGGGGCAGAGCCAACGACCTTGCGACCAGCAGCTTCAAATTCGCGTACGCTGGCAGTGTAAAATGGATGGATCGCGGCAATGACCGCGCCATCAAGTGCCGCATAGAGTTCGCGCCATTCGCGTGTTGGTACAACGGGTCCAGCGGCGAGGCCCAAGGGCTCAAGCATATGGGCAATGCCCATGGGATCGGCAGGAAACATTTCACCCAGTAACGTTACCGACGGTTTGTCGGGCAGTGACGCAGGCGCGGCGACCGGGCCCTGGCTCGCCTCGGTCCGCGCATATTTCAGCATCGCGCCAGCAAGAACATCCTTCGCCTCGGCATGCGTTGGAATGCCAAAGCCTGGCACATCAATGCCGACAATGCGCACACCGTTGATTGCGTCAGGCAACAACCGCAAAGGCACACCACTTGCGGTCGGCACACATAAGTTCGTGACGACAATCGTGTCATATTTTTCAGGGTCAGCCATCAACTCGACGGCTTCCTTAATGTCCTCAAACAATTTGCCAGTGACGAGTGTTTCGGAACTGAAGGGTACATAGCCTACGCTGCGGCGAGCGCCATAGAAGTGCGAGGTGAACGTCAGGCCATAAACGCAGCACGCTGAACCCGAAAGGATCGTCGCGGTGCGGCGCATACGCAGGCCAACACGCAGCGAGCCAAAGGCGGGACACATGGATTGCGGCTGGTCATGCGGGCCAAGCGGATAATCCTTGGCATATTGATCGAGAATTTCCGTCTTGCCGGCTTTCTTCGCGGCCTCAAGCATGACGTCCTTGCCACCATGGCAGCCGCTGCCCTCAACGGGGGCGGCAGACACGTCCATACGATCACGCGCACGGTCAGTTGCTGTTGGGGCGACGAGATCAGTCACGCATCAAACCTCATCATAAATGACCTCAAGCGATGGTTTCACCTCGTAAGTGCCGCCGCGCATGTCCGCCTGTGTTGCTGGCACCAGCTGAATATTGCCGCCGACTTCGTCAGGCGAAAACAGACCAAGCAGACCGTCTTGTTCAAGCGGCTTTGGCTGGCGTGGGGGCGCGTTGGCGACATTTTCGCCAAGCTCTGCAAACAGGCTGCCCCATTCGCTGTCGGACGTGCCGATGATTTGATAATTGGCAGACTTGCGACGAATATCTTCGTTGGCAGGGATAGCGATCAGCACAGGTATATCGACCGCTTCGGCAAAAGCTTGCGCTTCGCCAGTGCCGTCATCCTTGTTGATGATCATGCCGGCAACGCCAACATTGCCGCCCATTTTGCGGAAATATTCAACGGCCTTGCAGACATTGTTGGCGACATACAGCGATTGAAGGTCGTTCGACCCAACCACGATAACCTTTTGGCACATGTCACGCGCAATCGGCAGGCCGAAGCCACCGCACACAACGTCGCCCAGGAAGTCGAGCAGGACATAGTCAAAGCCCCAATCGTGGAAGCCAAGCTTTTCCAGAAGCTCAAAGCCATGAATGATCCCGCGCCCACCGCAACCGCGACCGACTTCGGGGCCGCCAAGTTCCATCGCGAAGACGCCGTCACGTTGGAAGCAAACGTCTTCGATCGAGACTTCTTCACCAGCGAGTTTCTTGCGTGATGAGGTTTCAATGATCGTGGGGCAGCTTTTGCCACCGAACAGCAATGATGTGGTATCTGACTTAGGGTCGCAACCGATCAGCAATACGCGCTTGCCTTGCTGCGCCATCATATAGCTTAGGTTTGAAAGCGCGAAGCTCTTGCCCGATCCGCCTTTGCCGTAGATCGCGATAATCTGCGTTTCGCTTTTCACTTCACCTGTATGAACAGGATCCGGTTCGATCGCGGCTTCACCGCGTAAAGCCTCTATGTCCAGCATAGTCATGCGCAGTTTCTCCAATCGAGTACCATTTTTAGGCAGTCAGGGTTTTCAAAAGCCTCGGGATAGGCCGTGTGGGCCTGTGAGGCGGGTTCTATGCGGGAAATCAGTCCCGAAAGATCAAGCGCGCCGGTCTCAATCAGCGCATGTACGGAATGCAGATCATCGGGTTGCCATTCTGCAGCGACGCGCAAACGCGCCTCGCGCTGGAAGGCGGGCGCAAAGTCAAAGCTGATTGGCTTGCTGTAGAAACCGGCCAAAACCAGTTCGCCGCCCTTTGCAAGCCGACCGATGAAACTGTTGATCGACGAGGCATCGCCGCTGACATCGTAAATGCGGCCATAATCATGGCGGTCGTCGTCTTGCGGATGGATGACATTATAACCAAGCGCGCCGCTTTGCCGTGTAGTGTTGGTTTCCCAGACGATTGGCGGCGGTGCACCTGCGGCAATGGTAAGGCGTGCAAGCAAGCGGCCCAATATGCCGTGACCGATAATCAATTGCGGCAATTCGCCGCGGCTGATGGCGTGCAATGCGGTTGCGGCGAGCGCGTATAAGATGCCTTGCTCGGCAAGCTTTTCATCAATCGGCATTGCGCGGGCCGAAGCCACGATGACATTGCGCGCCGCGCCGCCGAAAAGCCCACGGGCATCGCGGTAACAACTGGCGCCGGGGACAAATACCCATTCACCGATTCTTTGCTGATGCTCCGGGCCGGCATCAATGATGCGGCCGATGGATTCATAGCCGGGAACCAGAGGATAACCCATGCCGGGGAAGCTGGGCATATTTCCGGTCCACAGAAGCTTTTCCGTGCCCGTGCTGATGCCACTATAATGTATTTCCACCCGCACATCGCCGCTCCCCATGGCTGTCAATGCAGTGCTGCGCATTTCCAACCTGCCTGGGGCGTCGAATATGATGGCTGACGTTTCCAAAATTGTAGTTTCTTCCCTTTTCGCCTCCTTCCGCATTTGTCGGATGGAGGTTCTCTCAGGTGTCAAACTATCGGAACAGTTTTAATTGTCAAATAATTTGGACAGTCAGGTGTCATTTAATCGCGACAAGGGCGCTGGTGATGATGGGCAAGTTGGTTCGAACCGGCCTAATGTCGCCGAAGCCTGCGGCTTTCAGCATATGTGCCAGTTCATCTTTGGTGCGTGGTCGGCCTGACCCCATTGCCCATAAATAGAGCCCGAAATAGGCATGACCCATGGGTCTGGCGTGCGGGCTGTCGGCCATCGGTTCAATTATAAGCAGTCGGCCGCCTGTGGGGAGCGCAGCGAGGATTTTGGCCAGTAACGCCTCCACCACCGCGTCATCATGGTCGTGCGCGATCCGCGATAAAGTGATGAGATCATAGCCTTCGGGCAATGCATCGGTCTTGAAACTGCCCGGATGGAGCTGCCATTTCGCCGAGACGGGTTGGCTCGCGAATCGCTGCTTTGCCGCCTCAATGACCTCGGGCAGGTCAAAGATTCCGACCTCCAACGCTGGCGCGGCTTGCATTATGGCCGACGCAAATGCGCCCGAGCCACCGCCGACGTCCAGCATTCGGCGGTGCGCGGAAAAATCATAGGCGTCGATAATCTGCTGCGACACCATCGGCTGAGTCGCGGCCATCAATTCCGAATAATCCGCTGCCTTCTCCTGGCTTTCGCTTTTTGAGGCGTAGGTCCAATAAGCCGACAGAGCCGTTTCCTCGCGCCGGTCTTTTGCAAAGAGCGCCAACGGATCGGTCAGGTCGCGATAGAGCAAACGATGGTGCCGAATCATCGCCATCGCGCCCGTGTTACAGGACAGTGCCGCACCAGCTTCGCCAAGCGTCCAAAGGCCAGTATCGGGCGATTCGGAAATCTGCAGCGACTCACCAGCATGCAGCAATCGCGCGGCGGCGTCAGGTGCAAGCTTGGTAAAATCGGCAACTTCGGACAGGCAGCGCAACTGACCATTGAGAAAACCAATCAGTTCGGACTCAACAAACGCGGCCAGCACTTGCGCATAAACAAAGCCAGCGATCATATCGAACTGGGCGGCCGCCTTTCGGCGGGCAATGCCGCGGACCAAAGGCGTTCGCGACGCCCACCGCTGAAATCCCGCGCTGCCCAGAATCGCATTCCGCCGAAGTACCCAACGGGCTTTCCATGAAGGGGTGTAATTAATTTGTGACATAATATATTGTCCATTTGATTGGACTTCTGATAGCCTCCGGTCAATTCAATCTTGACTGAGGCCAAGGAAATCGACCGAGAATCGTCCGTTTTGATCATTGGGGCAGGCATTGGCGGTCTTGTCAGTGCAGTGCTGCTGGCTTCGCGCGGGATGGCAGTAACGGTGCTTGAAAAGGAGACCACAGCGGGCGGCAAAGTGCGCCAATTGGATGTGGAAGGCGCCAAAATCGATGCGGGTCCGACCGTTTTTACCATGCGCGGTGTGATCGACGATATCTTCGCTGCTGCAGGCGCCAACACTGAAGATTATGTGACCTTGCATAAGGCCGACCGTATTGCGCGTCATGCATGGGACGCGGATACGCAGCTTGATTTGTTTGCCGACCCCGCGCGAAGCAAAGAGGCTATTGGCGACTTTGCGGGAGCTAAAGCTGCGGCCGGGTTTGAAAGCTTTTCTAAAGAAGCACGGCAGATCTTCGACATTCTCGATCGCCCGTTTTTGCAGGACTCCAAAACATATCCCCCCGGCCTGATGTGGCGCATTGGCCTGTGGCGTGTTGGCGCGCTGATTGCGATCCGCCCTTATGAAAGCCTGTGGAAGGTGCTGAAGGAGCATTTCGACGATCCGCGCCTGCTTCAGCTTTTTGGCCGCTACACCACATATTGCGGATCATCGCCATTTCAGACGCCTGCGACATTGATGCTGATCGCGCATGTCGAGGCGCAAGGCGTTTGGGCCATACAGGGGGGGATGAGCGCACTAGCGGCTGGCCTGGAAAGGCTAGCGCGCGAAAAGGGCGTTATATTCCGCTATGGCGCGCCCGTATCGCGCATCGACGTCCGCAACAAAGCTGTCGCCGGTGTTGAACTCGCCAACGGCGAATATCTGGCTGCGGACCAGGTCGTCTTCAACGGTGATCCCGCAGCACTGGCATCTGGCCTGCTGGGCAGATCGGCTGCGTCTGCCACGCGCAAGATGCCCGCCAAGGCTCGCTCGCTGTCCGCTCTGGTCTGGCTGGCCAATGCCAAGACCGACGGCTTCGATCTCGACCACCACAATGTCTTTTTCTCGAGCGATTACGAAGCCGAGTTTCGTGACATTAAGGCGGGCCGCCCGCCTGCCAACCCAACCGCTTATGTCTGCGCGCTTGACCGGGGGCAGTCATCTGTTCCTGCGGGGCAATCCGAACGCCTGCAAATCATCGTGAATGCGCCAGCCAATGGCGACACAGAACAATACGCATCAAAGGAGAGAGAACGATGCACGACGGACATGCTGGCACGCTTACGCGCGTGCGGACTGGAACTGGAGCAGCCGCTGCCGCACCGATTGGTGACGCCAGCGGATTTCGCGACACTCTTCCCGGCGACGGGTGGAGCCCTTTATGGACGGGCCTCGCACGGGTGGGCGGCGTCCTTCCTCCGGCCCGGCAGCCGGACGTCGATCCGTGGGCTTTACTGCGCGGGCGGGGCGACTCATCCGGGAGCAGGGGTCCCGATGGCCGCCTTGTCGGGGAAGCTTGCGACGACAGCCTTGCTATCCGACCATATTTCGACACGCTGGTTCCACCGCAAGGCTACCGCTGGTGGTATGTCGACGCGCTCAGCGATGATGGGCGCTTCGGGCTAACCATCATTGGTTTTATCGGCAGCGTCTTTTCGCCTTATTACAAGAAATCCGGACGCGACATTCCGGTTGACCATAGCTGCCTGAACATCGCCTTATACGGCAAGGGCGCACGCTGGGTGATGACCGAGCGCGGCGTGGGCGAAACCAAACAAGAACGCGATAGCCTGCAAATCGGCCCAAGTGCAATGCGTTGGGACAAGGATCGCCTGATCATCGATATCGAAGAACGCGACATTCGTTTAGGGATACCGTGGCGGCGGCGGGTGAAGGGACAGATCATCCTGACGCCCGAGATGCTGAACGACCGCAGTTTCAAACTGGATCCGCAGGGCCACCATCACTGGCGCGCCATAGCCCCGCGTGCAGCGGTGGAGGTGAAGATGCAGATGCCCGACATATCGTGGACGGGCAGCGCATATCTCGACAGTAACCATGGAAGTGAGCCTATCGAAAACGGCTTTCAAAGCTGGCATTGGTCGCGCGCGCATGTCGCCAAGCAAGTTGCAGTCATCTACGAAGGCAAACGCCGCGACGGCAGCCATTTCGCCAGCGCGTTGCGCTTCGATTCAAGCGGTACACCAGTTGAGGTGGAACTGCCTTTGGTTGCGCCAATGCCGCGAACTTATTGGGGCATGGAACGCCAAACCCGCGCCGATCGCGGCCATGCGTCGGTGATCAAGACATGGGAGGATTCACCCTTCTACGCGCGCACCGCCCTGTCCGCGCGATTATGGGGGGAGCCTGTGGTCGCGATTCAGGAGAGTATTTCGCTAGACCGGCTGATCAATCCGGTGGTGCAGTTCATGCTGCCATATAAGATGCCACGGGAGGTTTAAGACGCCTACTCGTTCCTGTCGAGCGTAGTCGAGACACGGTGAGTTGGCGCGTGCCTTATGGGTGTCTCGTCAACGCTCGACACGAACGGGGGGGGTAGTTCTCTTGGAATCCTCGACCGAACCTCCTGATCCCTCCCCATCTCGTCATCCCCGCGAAGGCGGGGATCCATTACGCCTATCCATTGTCACGCAACGCAGTTTAAAATATTGAGCCGCAGGAGTTGGATCCCCGCCTACGCGGGGATGACGAAGATTATTGCCCCTCACTCCTTGTCGGATGAGGCATCCTTCGCCGCCTTATCCTTAGCGATTTCGCGATTGATCGACCATAATTGATAGAAGCCAAATCCCAATGCGACCACGCCTACAAAGATGATTTCAATCCAGCCTAAATTGTCAAAAGCACCCTGTTCCATGTTGTTTCTCCTTCGCGTTTAATATTTATCGTCATGCTGAACTTGTTTCAGCATCCATCTGGCAGCCCATAGCCAGCGGTTATTGTGGCGCGATAGACCCTGAAACGAGTTCAGGGTGACGGGGGATGTAAAGACGAAGCCTGAATTTCATACTTCTACGCCCGCTCAACAAATTCCGTTACAATCTTGGCCGCCTGCTCCGGCTCTTCTTCATGCGCCAGATGACCGAGGCCGGGCATGTCGACGACCGTAACATGCGGCATCAACCGCGCTGCATCCGTCACTGCCGATTTCGGAATGGCAGCGTCCTTCGCCGGATGCACCAGCAGCACGGGCGTACTGATCTCCCCAAGCCGCGCGCCGAGCGCCTCCAAGCGCCAATTGGCCATCATGCGAATTGCGCCGTCACAATGACCCGATTTGCTGAACAATCGCGTGTAAGATTTCGCGCCTTCGGCATCGATCTGCGAACCAGTGGACCGCGCAAGGAACTTTGCCGTTTGCCCCGGTGCCTGCGCCATGCGCGAAAAAATGATCGACACAAACGGGTTGGTGAACAGCATTTTGGCAAGCGACGGGAATATTCGCGCGGCCAGACCGGGGAAAGGCATTAAGGCTGGCGCGAAGCCAACCAAAGGCACTTTCCAGCCCTTGTCCAACACCAGTTGCGCTGCAATCGCGACCCCGGCGCTATGGCCAACGATCAGGTCAGGCGTGCAATCAAGTTCGTCCAACAAGACCCCAATAGACGCGGCCATTCCCGCAAGCGTCACATTGCCGCTTCCGCCCGATTTGGTGAAGCCATGCCCCGGCAAGTCCATCGCAATGATGCGATAATGCTTGGCCAACAACGGCATCAAAGTGCGCCAGCTATGTGTGGCGGCGCCCGTACCGTGGATAAGCAGGCAGACAGGCGCA
>JAZKGS010000136.1:0-13955 GCA_040385805.1 Pseudomonadota bacterium
AGTCCTGCTGCGGCCCCGCTTTTCTTGGAAAAGTTAAGGTGCAGGACTGCATTGTTAGTGTCATTTGATCCGCAACCCGCGATCACCGGCACACGGCCAGCGGCTTGTTCAATGCAAACCTCAATGACGCGATGGTGCTCGGCATTAGACAATGTAGAAGCCTCGCCAGTCGTTCCGGCAGGCACAAGCGCACTCGAACCCTGATCGATTTGCCAATCGATCAACGCACGAAAATGCTTTTCGCTAAACGCTCCGTCGCGAAAAGGAGTCACTAGAGCCGGTATTGATCCGGAAAACATAGTTAATCACTTTCATTCTGGCCAAATTTGGCCGCTAATGGCTATATAGTCGTTCGTTCAGCACCTGATAAGGATGGGGCCCATAATATGTCCAGCATGGTAAAGCATCTCATTTCAGCATCTGTACTCATTATTCCATTTACAGCTTCTGCCTCCGCGCAGCAATCTGACGGTGTTGTTTGGCAGAGTGGCACCGGTAGCGGACAGGTTTCTGTTTCAAACGGGCAACCGTTATCTGCGCCAGCTATATATGACCCAAGCGAGGGTAAAATCCCTGCCGCTTTGCAGCGCTGGAAAATGTTGAGCGCGCCCGGCAATTACAGCTTTAACGATTACGCGTCGTTTTTGATGCTCTATCCCGATTGGCCGAATACCGACGATATGCGCAAAAAGGCCGAGCAGGCCATCAATCCACTGTCCTATTCGCCCAACCAAGTCGTCGCATATTTCGACCGCTTGTCGCCAGTTACTAATGAAGGACGCGCAAAGTTCGCATTGGCACTGGATTCCATCGGTGACAAAGCCCGTGCCGAAGCACAAGCGCGTGAAGCATGGCGCGGCGGCGCACTGGACGATGAAGACGAAGCGATGGTTTTCCGCATTGCTGGTGGCAAGCTGACGTCTGCGGATCATGATGCGCGAGTCGACCGGCTTTTATGGTCCGGATCGACGCGCGGTGCAGAACGCTGGATCGCCTATACCTCACCGCAGCGTCGGCCAGCTTTTGCCGCAGCACTTGCTACACGCATGAAGGCACCCGACGCAGATTTGAAGGTGCAAGCGGCAGGCGCCTTAGCGAACAGCGAAGCAAGCCTGCTTGCTGCCCGCGCGGATGCAATGCGCGCCGCCGGCAACAGCTTTGGTGTGCGCGAATTGCTCGCAAATCGTGGAACTCTTGCGGCGCCGGCGCCTGTTCTTAAGGATTGGTACCAGCTGCTCCTGACCCACGCGCGCGCTGCGGAAAATGACGGACAGTATGACGTTGCATACCGTATCGCGTCGCGCGTTGATGATGCGATCCCTGCTGGCCTCGTTTTGGCGGACCAAGACCTCACCACGCGTGATCGCTATACAAGCCTGACGTGGCTCGCCGGATCGGTAGCGATGGACCGCCTCGGGCGCCCACGTGATGCCGTCAAAATGTTTGAAAGTTATGCTTCTGCCGCGAAAACAGCGCAAACCCGTTCGAAGGGATTTCACTGGGCGGGTAAAGCCGCGGCAAAGGCTGGCGACCAGTCGAGCGCAACGCGCTACCATGAACAAGCGGCGGCCTATTATGAAAGCTTCTTTGGTCAATTGTCCTTGGAACAGTTACGCCGTCCCTTACCGCAAGTTCCACGCGTCGCGGCCACACCGCCAGTTCTGACTGACGGCAATTTGCCACCAGTGCATCTGGCCGCAGCACTTGCCGCCAAATATGGTAGCTGGCGCGACCAAAGTAACTTTTTCCGCGCAATCGCGCGGCATTCCGATGACCGCAACGAATATGCGGCAGCGGTCGGTCTTTCGCAAAAGCTAGGCCGTCCGGATCTTGCGGTTATGGCGGGACGCGCGGCGCGCACCGACGGCATTCCTGATTTACTTGGCAACAGCTACCCCACGGTCAACATCCCGTCGGCACATAACCGGACATGGACCCTCGCCCACGCCATCATGCGCCAAGAAAGCCAGTTTGACCGCGCAGCCGTCAGCCACGCCGGCGCGCGCGGCCTGATGCAATTGATGCCCGGCACAGCACGCGAGACATCAGGCAAAATTTCGATGGCCTATCGCCCCGATGCGCTGACGGTCGATACCGACTACAACATCGCCTTAGGTGCCACTTACATTGAGCGCATGCTCGATTATTATGGCGGCAGCTACCCGTTGGCAATCGCCGCTTACAATGGCGGACCCGGCAATGTGAACAAATGGCTCCGCGCTTATGGTGACCCGCGTACCGGCAGCATCGGTATCATGGACTGGATCGAGAAAATCCCGCTCAGCGAAACCCGCGATTATGTTTATCGCGTGCTTGAGAATGCGGTGATGTATGATCATCTCCATCCCGAGAAGGCCCGCGTGCGCTCGTCAACGCCGCTGAGCACTTATTTGGGTAAGTCGACGCCGGGGTAAAGCTTTCCCATTTATCGAACGCGCTCCCTTTCCTTCGTGTCCAACGCAGTCGAGACATCCATCGGACATTAGTGCCTTATGGGCCTCTCGTCTTCGCTCGAGGCGAACGGAGTGTATAAAACTCAAGGCCCCCTCCCCGTTCGTGTCGAGCGTAGTCGAGACACCTTGCACTCCCCTCTCCGTTCGTGTCGAGCGCAGTCGAGACACCTTGCACTCCCCTCTCCGTTCGTGTCGAGCGTAGTCGAGACACCTTGCACTCCTCTCTCCGTTCGTGTCGAGCGTAGTCGAGACACAGTGAAGTCATGCACGACCTCTAGCGTGTCTCGACTTCCCACGGCACGAACCGCTAAAGCAACCACATGGCCGAACGCACCAACCCGATCACCCCCGCCGGATTCGCGGCCTTACGCGAACGCTACGAACAATTGTTCGCTATCGACCGCCCTGCGGTGGTGGAAATCGTCCATTGGGCTGCGGGCAATGGCGACCGGAGCGAGAATGGCGATTACATCTACGGACGCCAAAAACTCCGCGCGATTGATCGCGAGTTGGGTCAGCTATCAAAAAAGATGAAGGTCGCCCAGATACTCGACCCGTCCAAGCAAGGGGATCGAAGCCGGATATTTTTCGGCGCGTGCGTCACGATTGCTGATGTCGATGACGTCGAACGCACCGTCACCATCGTCGGCGACGACGAAGCCGACGCGAGCGAAGGCCGCATTGGTTGGAACGCACCACTTTCGCGCGCGCTGCGCGGTGCGCGTGTGGGCGATGTCAAAACGGTAACCCTGCCGACCGGACCCAAGGAATGGGAAGTTATAAGGATTGATTACCCCTTGGGGGAGTAGCCAATCGTCCGCTGCGCCAAGGCTAGGATCTCCGGATCCGCGTCCGGAAATTCCTGCGGCACGCTTTTCTCCAGTTCCTGAATCACATGCGTGAGGACGGCAATCCGCGCCGCCTTTTGGTTGTTGCCGTCAATAACGGTCCAAGGCGCCCAATGCGTATGCGTGCGCTTGAACATGTCCTTTAGCGCGGCAAGATACGCGCTACGCTTTTCGCGGTTGCGAAAATCTTCTGCGGTGACCTTCCAACGTTTTGCGGGATCATCAAGCCGCTCGACCAACACCTTGTCTTGCGTTTCGGCAGTTACATGCAGGAATATCTTGATGATCTTTGTGCCGATTTCGCCTTGGCGCGATTCAAATTCGTTGATCTCGTCATAGCCACGACGCCACTCCGCCTCGTTGCAAAAACCCTCCACACGCTCGACGAGCACGCGGCCATAATGGCTTCGGTCCCAAATGCTGATTTCCTTTTTACCCGGCAATTTGTTCCAGAAGCGCCAAAGGAAATGCTTGTCCTTTTCCTCCTCAGTCGGTGCGGAAATCGGCGAAACCTTATAATAGCGTGGATCGAGCGATGAGGTCATGCGCTTGATTGCGCCGCCCTTCCCTGCGGCATCCCAGCCTTCGAATATGATTAAGGTACGCGTCTCGTGCAAAATATGCAGCGCCTGCAACTCCGACATTCGGTCCTGAAGGCTCTTCAGGTCCTTGTCGTAAGTGCCGTCGTATTTTTTGCCGGCTTCATATTGGGAAAGGTCAATAGACATGCGCGCTTTCCAGCACCTATTGCGCGTACAAACAAGCAAAAGCGCGGCCCTGTCCCCAAAAGGGACAGAGCACGCATGCTATCTTATGGTTGAGTTCAGGCCTTAGGTGTCTGCTCGACAACACGAATGTTCAATTCGCGCAATTGCTTAGCCATGGCAGGCGACGGCGCGCCCATCAAAAGGTCTTCGGCCCGCTGGTTCATCGGGAATAGCGTGATTTCGCGCAAATTCTGCACGCCGCACAAGAGCATCACCATTCTGTCTACCCCTGCCGCCATGCCGCCATGCGGTGGCGCGCCGAATTGGAACGCGCGATACATGCCGCCAAAACGCTCCTCAACGTCCGCTTGCGTCAATCCAGTGAGTTCAAACGCCTTGACCATCAGATCGGGGTGCTGGTTCCGGATCGAGCCTGAGGCAAGCTCATAGCCATTACAGACCATGTCATATTGATAGGCCTTGATGGTAAGCGGGTCCTGCGTTTCGAGCGCCTGAAGCCCTCCCTGAGGCATTGAGAAGGGGTTGTGGGCAAAGTCGACCTTTTTGTCTTCCTCGCTCCATTCGTAGAACGGGAAATCGATGATCCAGCAAAACCGGAAGGCGTCTTTTTCAATGAGGTCAAGTTGCTCTCCCGTCCGCGTGCGGGCCGCGCCAGCAAGCTTGGCGGCTTGCTCTTCCTTGCCAGCGGCAAAGAAGCAACCATCGTCGGGGCCAAGGCCAATCGCTTCGTACAGCGCCAGCATGCCTTCTTCGCCATGGTTCTTGGCAATTGGGCCGCCGAATTCGCCGCCCTTGCGGGTGACATAGCCAAGGCCAGCATGTCCTTCGCTGCGCGCCCATTCGTTCATTTCGTCAAAGAATTTGCGGCTCTTTTCCGCAGTCTTTGGTGCAGGAATAGCCCGGACCACGCCGCCGCCTTCAACGATGCGTTCAAAAAGGCCAAAGCCCGAAGTCTTGAAATGGTCGGTGACGTCATGGATGATCAACGGGTTGCGCAAATCTGGCTTGTCAGTGCCGTAATCGAGCATCGCCTTTGAGTGCGGGATGCGCGGGAATTGCCCTGCTGGCGTTACTTTTTTGCCGTCAGCGAATGATTCAAACACGCCGGCCATCACTGGCTCCATCGTGTCCCAAATCTCTTCTTGCGTGACGAAGCTCATTTCGAGGTCAAGCTGGTAAAATTCGCCAGGCAGACGGTCAGCGCGCGGGTCTTCGTCGCGGAAGCACGGGGCAATCTGGAAATAGCGGTCGAAACCAGCCACCATCAATAACTGCTTATATTGTTGCGGCGCCTGCGGCAGCGCAAAGAATTTGCCCGCATGGATGCGGCTCGGCACCAGGAAGTCGCGCGCGCCTTCGGGGCTTGATGCGGTCAGGATGGGCGTCGAATATTCGGTGAAGCCAATATCTTCCATCCGGCGGCGCGTTTCGCGAATGATCTGCGTACGCTTGACGATGTTGGCGTGAAGTGTTTCGCGGCGCAAATCGAGGAAGCGGTATTTGAGGCGCGTTTCCTCGGGATATTCCTGCTCACCCGCCACTGGCAGCGGCAGTTCTTCCGACTTGCTCAACACTGTCACGCTGCGGGCGAATACCTCGATCTGGCCAGTCGGCAGATTGGCGTTCACCGTTCCGGCACTGCGGGCCTTGACCTCGCCATCAATGGTGATGACGCTTTCGAGGCGCAAAGCCTCTAATATCGGTAGTGCGGGGCTGTCAGTGTCGGCGACAATCTGGGTCATGCCATAATGGTCGCGCAAATCGACAAACAACACGCCGCCATGGTCGCGCTTACGGTGGACCCAGCCCGACAGGCGGACGGTTTCGCCCACATGGGAATCGCGGAGTTCGGCGCATTTGTGCGTACGATAAGCGTGCATTGTTTGCTCAATTCAAAAAAGCTGTGGAAAGCGCGCCTGTCAACAGTGCAGCGGCACTTTGTCAAGTCGCGAATGGGTGCTACGGCGATGCCCAATGCAGATTCATCCACTTATCTCCGACAGCAAACGTCTCGCCGAATTGTGCGCTCGCCTTGCAAAATCGCCCTTTGTAGCGGTTGATACCGAATTTATGCGGGAAAATACGTATTATCCCGACTTATGCCTTGTGCAATTGGCAGATGCCAATGAGGCGGCGGCGATCGACCCGAAAGCCGAGGGGCTTGACCTTACGCCCATGCTTGATTTGCTTTGCAGTAATGAGGATGTGCTCAAAGTATTTCATGCCGGTGGGCAGGATATCGAGATATTCTTTAACCTCACCGGCAAAACCCCATATCCGATGTTCGATACGCAAATTGCCGCCATGGCGCTCGGTCAGGGGGAGCAAATTGGTTACTCCAACCTTGTTGACTTGTGGATGAGCATTCAGTTGGACAAGGGCGCGCGCTTTACAGATTGGTCGCGCCGCCCGCTGGATAAGCGCCAGATTGACTACGCCATCGCCGATGTCACGCACTTATCGGTCATCTTTCCGAAGATGCTCGAAAAGTTGAAGGTGACTGGCCGCGGCGCGTGGTTGAATGACGAGATGGAGCGGATTTCCGACGCGGCCAATTATCGCAATGACCCCGAAAACGCATGGTCGCGGATTAAGGTGCAGTCTCGCAAACCCGAAGTGCTCGGCCGCCTTCAGGCCATGGCTGCGTGGCGAGAGAAGGAAGCGCAACGCAAAAACATTCCGCGCGGACGGATCATGAAGGATGAAACGCTAGCGGATATCGCCGCGCATCCCCCCAAGAGTCAGGCCGACTTGCCGAAGGTACGTGGGTTGTCGCCAGCATGGCGTGATAATGAAATTGGTGCACGTTTAATGGGTGTGATTGAGGCGAGCCAGCCCATGGCCCGTGACGATTTGCCAGACCGTAGCCGGTCATCCCCCGGTGGTGGCAAGGATGGTTCGCTGGTGGCAGACCTTTTAAAACTTCTGCTGAAAATCCGATCGCGCGAAATAAATGTGGCCCCGCGCCTGATTGTGCGGACGGAGGAGTTGGAGCGCCTTGCGGCTGGCGAACGCGAAGACCTTGAAGTTTTAACGGGCTGGCGCTTTGATCAATTTGGGCGCGATGCGCTTGATCTCGTCGAAGGTCGGCTGGCCTTTGCGGTGGTTAATGGCAAGCTCAAGATGACGTTGACGCATGAAGAAGACATGGTCCGCGAAACGCCCGCCTAGTTCAGCTTTCGAGAACTTTTTTTACTAAGGTAAGATTGACCGGTGCATTCTCCGCCAATGCCATTGCGTTAGCGGATCGTGCGAATTTTTCGATGGCAGCATAGCTGCGTTCAATGCGGCGCTTTACGTAGCTTAAGGCATCGATGCTGATGGCAGCGCCTCGGTCGGCAAGCTGCTTCTGCAACAGCTGCTCAATCATCTCGTCATCCGGCGGTCCAATGTCGAGTAGCACCGCCGCGCCCAACCGCGACTGCAGATCAGGCAATGCGATATTCCATTCGGCCGGATGCCAGCGCGATATGAGCAATAACGGTACACCGCTTTCCTGGGAGCGGTTCCACGCGTTGAAGAGCGTCTCGTCGGGGCTCGCCTCAGCCTCGTCAATGACCGTTCCGTTTTGGCCGGAAAAATACCGCGCCATCAGAGTCTTTCCGGAACGCGCTGGTCCAGTAAGAATCGCGCAACGTGTCGCCCAGCCTGCCGCGCTGGAAAGCCCGGCAAAGGCCGAAGCGTTTGATTCGGTAATGATCAGGCTAGACGAAGCGCCGCTACGCAATTCGTCCAGGGGCAAGGCAATTTGACGCATGGACCCGCTAAATGCGCTTACGGCCGGGGCACAGGCGCAGATGGCGCGGGCGTGGCCGGCGACTGCGCCTCTGGCACGATGGAATTGACGACCTCATCCAGCGACGGCGCGGCGGACTCTTCCGGCAGGGCGCCGCTTTCATCAGCCACGGCGCCGTCCTCGACTTCGCTTTCCAAATCCTCGTCCTCGACGACTTCTGGTTCAAGCACCAACGACGCATCGGCGCGCAGGCGACCCGAAGCGAATGCCGACTGGAACAATTGGTCCATCCGAACCACGGCCTGATCCATCATCGCCGGAATGCCCGCGCTGCTCGTCGTGCGCAGGGTGAATGAACCTAGGAACTTGTTATCCGGACCATAGCGCGCAGAAAAACGACCAATAACTGGACCACCCGGCCATTGCCGCTCAATCCGTGCGATGGGAATGATAACGTCGGCTGCGCCGAATTGGTCAAGGATCGTACGCCACCAAATTCGGCTGCGGCGTTCCGGCTGGCCAGCGTTCAACAAAAGCGACTCGCCGCCTGCCCCGCTGGGTCGGACGTAATCGATGGTGCTGTCAGCGGTGCGATATTTGGCCCAACTGCGCTGCCATGAGGTGCGCTGTTCAAACACCGTCGGCGCGCCTGCGGAATAAGTGACAGGTAAAAGCATCAATGGCGCAGAGCGCCTGGCAACGCCGCTGACGCCCAGCAATTGCCCAGCACGGGCACGGTCGAACAAGACGCCCAACTTTGCCACATAACGACGCGGGCCAATCTGTTCCTGCTCGACGACTATGGCCGCCGTGATGCCGTCCAGCGTCGAGTCGGACAATCCAGCCCCGGCACTGCCATGGGTTTTGCGCCACAACGCCGCCCATGCGATGCGCTGTGCCTCTTCCCAACCTTTTTGCCGGGCTTCAAAGGCGTTTTTGCCAACCACGTTGACCGAAACACCTGTTACTTCAAAGTCTCCGGCGCTGGCAATCGGCGCAATGCCGCGCTTTGGCCCTTCAATCTGCGCAACCACGATCCCGCCGCCAACCAGCGCCAAGGGCAAGCCGATTGCAGCAACACGGAACCAATTTCTGCGCAAATTTGTCATCCGCGCACCTTTAGGCGACATAGACGTGGAATTCCAAGCCTGTTCTCGCTAACGGCGACAAATGGACGCAAAAGATCAAAACCCAGAATCCTACACTTACGCCAAGGCGGGTGTTTCCATTGAAACCGGCAATGCACTGGTGCGCGCCATTGCGCCGCTGGCAAAAGCAACGCGCCGTGCAGGTGCGGACGCCGACCTTGGCGGATTTGGCGGGTTCTTCGATTTGAAAGCAGCGGGGTTCAATGACCCGTTGCTCGTGGCTGCAAATGACGGTGTCGGTACGAAGCTGAAACTCGCCATAGAATCGGGACGGCACGAAGGCGTCGGCATTGACCTAGTCGCGATGTGCGCGAATGACCTGATCGTGCAAGGCGCAGAACCGCTGTTCTTCCTTGATTACTACGCGACTGGAAAGCTCGACAATGATGTTGCGACATCGGTCGTGGCCAGCATTGCCGAAGGCTGCAAAATGGCTGGCTGCGCGCTGATCGGCGGCGAGACGGCGGAAATGCCGGGGATGTATTCCGATGGCGATTATGACCTCGCCGGTTTCTGCGTAGGCGCAGTAGAGCGCGATCAAGTTCTGACTGCTGACAAGATCGTTGCTGGCGATGTTATCTTGGGCCTCGCTTCTTCGGGTGTGCACTCCAACGGATTTTCGCTGGTACGCAGGCTTGCAGCTGATAAAGGCTGGAAGCTTGATCGTCCGGCTTTGTTCGACCAGAATGTCATACTGATCGACGCACTGATGGCACCAACGCGGATTTACGTGAAGTCGCTGCTGCCGCTGGTGCGTACCGGCAAAATCCACGCAATGGCGCATATCACGGGCGGCGGCTTGCTTGAGAATATCCCCCGCATTTTGCCGGCGGGCCTTCATGCACATGTTGATGCTGACGCATGGGAGCAGCCGCGCTTAATGGCGTTTTTACAAGCGCAGGGGCATATTGAGCCTGAAGAAATGGCGCGCACATTCAACTGCGGTGTCGGCATGGCCATTGTGGTCGCGCAAACGGATGTCGCGGACGTGACCGCCGCGCTTGAGGCTGCGGGTGAAACGGTGTTTAACATCGGACACATCGCCGTTGGCGACAAAGGCTGCACCGTCACTGGCTCTGTCGAAACATGGAGTGCGCGGTCCGACTGGACTGCGACTTACAATGGCTAAAAGCCTCACCGTCACCCTGAACTTGTTTCAGGGTCCATCTGTCAAATTGGCTCCGGTCGATTTGGTGAGATGGATGCTTAAACAAGTTCAGCATGACAGTATGGTTGTAAAGTCATGACAGCCAAAGTCGCCGTGCTTATCTCCGGCGCAGGCACCAATATGGCCGCGTTGTTATACGCCGCAAAACTGCCCGGCTGCCCTTATGAAATAGTTCTTGTCGCCAGCAACAATCCAGATGCTGAGGGGCTGAAGATTGCAGCGACCGAAGGGACCCCAATCTTCGCCAAATCGCACGCTGGCCTTGAACGCCCTGCCCACGACGCCATCATGCACGAAGCAATCACCCAATCGGGCGCATCTTACGTCGTGTTGGCAGGATATATGCGGATATTGTCCACGCAATTTGTGGAAAAATGGGATGGACGGATGCTCAATATCCACCCTTCCCTGCTTCCCAAATACAAAGGCGTGAACACGCACCAGAGGGCAATTATGGCCAAGGACAAGGTCGCAGGTTGCAGCGTGCATCTCGTCACGGCCGAACTCGACGATGGCCCAGTGCTCGGCCGAATCGAGGTTGCCATTTTGGCTGATGATACCGCCGACACCCTGGCTGCGCGCGTACAAATGGCGGAGCATCAGCTTTATCCCAGGGTGCTTGCGGACTATGTGTCGCGCGATACCAATCCGGAATATCTAATAGCGCAAGTACGCAAGTTTGCCCTTGCCCAGCCAGAGGCCGACGAAGTCCTTTCCCACGGCATGCCATGCTTCGGCATCATCGGCGGCAAGAAATTCGCGTATGTTTCTGTCGACCATCATGGGGACAGCAAAATTGCGCTATTGGTCAAAATCAGCGGTGTTGAAGAACAAGCAATGCTGATCGACAGCGACCCCGGGCGTTATTACCGGCCTGCGTATTTCGGTGATGGATGGGTAGGGGTCAGGCTGGACCTTGGCGACACCGATTGGGATCATATCAGCAGCTGGGTTGCCAAAAGCTGGCGGGCGGCGGCACCCAAAAAATTGACCAAATTGATGGACGTAGCTGCTGATTTTTAGAGTTCAGGATCGTCTCAAGCGATCTGCATATTGATAAATGTTGAAGCGATTTGAAACAGAACCGGATTTTTAGCGTTCTGACTGAGAATGTCGGCCAAGCAATCAACACTCACGCTTAATGGCTCTGTGGCCGGGGACACAGGGGATGCGCCTGTTTCGGGTTTGGCAAGAATCCGGCGCCTAAACTCTTTGCTGAAACTTTCTTGGCAACGCGGCTGGACCTCGTTGCCAACACTGGAAGCGGACGAAATACTTCACGCGGGCACGGCGGGATTTTCGCCGCTGAAATTTGCTGACTACACCGAATGGACCGAACGGCTGCATTCGCTGACTTATGCACTTCGGCACGAGGCAAGGCTTAACCCCCTTGGCCGCACGATTGCATATGGCCAGTTGGTTCGCATGGTGCGGCAACGAATGAAGCTGGAATTGCTATGGCAGCGAAATCCGGAAATTCTCGACATGCCCGTCGCTCCGCCGATCATCGTCGTTGGCCACATGCGCGCGGGCACCACGCGGATGCAACGAATGTTGGCAAGCGATCATCGCCTTTCCGCCACCCGCTTTTGCGACAGCTGGCACCCGATGCCGCCGCGCGGGCTCGACTGGCGGCCAATCAAATCTTGGGCAGTGCTGCAATCAATCGGGCTCATGAATCCGCAGTTTACCAGCATTCATCCGACATCACCCACAGCGGTGGACGAGGAAATTGGCTGGCTTGGCCTTGGTTTTTCCAGCACGCCATTTGATGCGCAGTGGCACATTCCTTCCTTCGTAACCGCCAATAATGAACGTGACGCTTCGTCGACTTACCGGCTGCTAAAGTGGCTGATCCAAACCCAGATATGGCATGAACGAGGGCCCGCGCGACCGCGGGTGTTAAAAGTGCCGCAGTTCATGGAAGATATCGACGCGCTTTTGGCCATTTTTCCCGATGCCCGCATAGTGCACGTCACCCGCGACCCGCTGGCGGTGGTTGCATCGTCCTGCTCATTGGTTACAAATCAACGAACAATCCAGAGTGATGACGTTGATATGAATGAGATTGGACGTGAGTGGCTCATTCGGACCGTACGGCGTGAAGGCATCGCAAGGCAGCGAATTGCGACCCACGCCTATCCGGTTGTTGAAATCGGCTATGAGCAGATGGAAGGTGATTGGCGCGGGGCCATGACCACAGTTTATGAGAGCTTGGAGCTTAACATCGACGCCACCATCCTCGACCGCATGGAGCGTTTCCGCAGCCATTCAGGGCCGAAGCATAAACGGCATAACTATCGGCTCGAGGATTTCGGGCTCACCTCAGAAATAGTCAGAACAGCATTTGTACAGTGCGAAAACTAATCCGTCATTCCCGCGAAAGCGGGAAATCTAGCGCCTTATCATTCCATTTGAACGGAACTTACGCCCTAGATCCCCGATTTAGTCGGGGATGACGGTGTTTTAGACTTGTAGGTTGAGGTGCCTAGGTTGGTTGGAGTTACCCAACAATCTCTTCAGGCTTGAAGAAATAGGCGATTTCGATTGCGGCGTTTTCGTCGCTATCCGAACCGTGGACGGTGTTCGCTTCGATGCTCTCAGCCAATTCCTTGCGGATTGTGCCGGGTTCAGCATTTTCGGGGTTGGTCGCGCCCATGATGTCGCGGTTGCGCTGCATGGCGTCTTCGCCTTCAAGTACCTGGACAACAACTGGTCCGCTGATCATGAATTCGACGAGTTCGCCAAAGAAAGGGCGCTCTTTGTGCACAGCGTAGAAGCCTTCGGCTTGTTCGCGTGACATGTGGATACGCTTCGAAGCAACGACGCGCAGGCCAGCTTCTTCAAGCATTTTGGTCACTGCCCCTGTCAGGTTGCGGCGCGTTGCGTCAGGCTTAATGATCGAAAATGTGCGCGTAACCGCCATAAGATGCTCCATAATTTATAAGGGGGAATTTGGCGCGCGTCTAACGACGGTTGCGCTTTAGTGCAAGCTTTAAGGGCCTTGCATCCATTTGCCACCAACTTGTTTCCAATAACGCCGCTGTACTCCATCGCCCAAAGTCCGCCATGCAGCGCGGGCGTTGTCGGTATGGCTGGGCGGAAATAGATAGAAGACGCGGTCGAAATCCATCTCTATTGGACGCCAGTTCCCATCGGCGATCGCCACAAAACGCGCGTCGTTAGCGGCCTCCGCCGTGTCGGAAAGCAAGATCGGTTGCAGGGCATCATCAACCTCACCGGCCTTTGCGTGCGCGAGAAAGCTGTCGGCTTTTGCGCTCCACAACGACGAAGATATGGCGTCGAGTTGCGCAGTGTCGTCACTGACAATCAGCAATCGCCCTTTATCGTCCAGCACACGCTGGGCAATAAAAGGGAGCACTTTTTCGGCAGGGTCGCGGGTTAGCTGATAAAAATCGACCTGCATGACCTGGCTGGATTAGCCTTCGAAATTATCGGCGACGAAACGGTCCAGCAAGCGCACACCAAAGCCGGTTGCGCCCTTGTCCCAAACAGGCCCAGGCTTGTCTGCCCAGACGGTTCCAGCGATATCGAGATGCGCCCATTTCACGCCGTCTTTGATGAAGCGGCCAAGGAATTGCGCCGCAGTAATTGAGCCGGCGCCTTTGCCGCCAATATTCTTCATGTCGGCAATCGGGCTGTCGATCATCTTGTCATAGGCCTTGCCCAACGGGAAACGCCAAAGCGGATCACCAGACGCCTTGCCGGCGGCGGTCAGCTTGTCGGCCAATTCATCACTATTCGAAAACAACCCTGCATATTCACTGCCAAGCGAGACTATGATTGCGCCGGTTAGCGTGGCCAAATCGACGATATATTCCGGGTTATAATTTTCCTGAACCCAATGCAGCGC
>JAZKGS010000137.1:0-5606 GCA_040385805.1 Pseudomonadota bacterium
GCGCTTATTAAGTCCCGCTGTCGGCCTATTGGCAATGACACTGTGACGGATGAGTGGTTGCGCGAACAGATGGTGCGCTTGATTAAAGCCTGTGGCTTTGCGCCGAAGGGCATCAATTACAACGCCATAGAATTACTTCGTGCCATCATTGCAGAGGCCACCCAATGACCCGAGCAATCATCACAGACATAGCCTGCTTTATAGGGATGGTTATCTATACTGTTTTGGGGGTTTGGGTGTGGGCGACGTGACTAGGGCGCTTCCCTACGGGACCGGGCCGTCGCAAGCGGAGCCTACGTCTCCGCCCTATCGGGCTTCCGTCCCTAGCGCAGAATGGTGGGCGACCGACCCCGAATTTCACGAATGGCTCGACGAAATGGAAAGGCAGGACAATGCCCGCACAGAATGAACGCGCTGTCATTGGCAACAACCAACCGCCCGAACCGATTGACGCGTTCACCGGCTTCGCAGCGCATATCGATGATTTATATCAGATGGCAGAAGGAACGCTGACAGGCGGCGAGATAACCACGCCCGAACAGGCTGCGCAGATCGAAGCCCTGAAAGCCGACATCAAAAAAGCCGTTGCCGATGCCGAAAAAGCCCGCAAGGCCGAAAAGGAACCTCACGTTAAGGCAGGACGCGGCGTGGACGCCAAGTGGAAGGTGCTGACCGACAAAGGCACACTGGCAGCAAAAACCGCCGCTACGGCACTCACCCCTTGGCTGCAAAAGGTGCAGGCCGAAAAGGATGCCGAGCAAAAGCGCCTGCGTGAAGAAGCTGAAGCCAAGGCAGAGGAAGCGCGAAAGGCATTCCAGACAACGGCACCGACCGATCTAGAAGCCCGCGCCAATGCCGAGCGTATAGCCAAGGAAGCCGCACAAGCGACCGCAGCGGCTAATCGTATCGACCGCAGTGCAACGGGCCTGCGCACCTACTGGAACTTCACAGTGACCGACTACGGGGCATTGCTGGCACACATGAAGGCGCACGACCCTGCCGGATTGAAAGCCATGCTCGATGAATATGCCGAGAAGCAGAAAAACGCAGGCGCTAGGATTTTGCCCGGTGTCCTGATCGAATCCGAAAGGAAAGCAGCATGACACAGAAAATCGACCCGCTTGCAAAAATGCGTGAGCCGTTTCCGCATAACCAGATCAGCAAGCTTCCCAAGGAAACCAAGAAACAAGCGGAGCAACGCAAAGCTGATATTGCAAGTGGCAATTGGCCAGCAAAGTGCAAGGTTTGCGAAGGGCTTCACCACCCGAATGCGGTGCATCTGGACTATGTAGGCCATGCTGCGCTCACCGACCGGATGCTTGACGCCGATATGAACTGGACATGGGAGCCGGTGGCTTTCACCGACCTTGGCCTACCAGCCTTCGACCAGACGGGAGGGCTTTGGATTCGGCTAACCATCGGTGGCGTCACGCGCTTGGGATATGGTCACGCCGCTGCGAAACCGCAAATGGACCCCGGCGCGCGTGAAAAGGAAGTTATTGGCGATGCACTGCGCAACGCGGCCATGCGCTTCGGTGCGGCGCTCGACCTATGGCACAAAGGCGACTTGCATCTGGATGATGAGCCGGAAGCAAAGCCCGCGCCCAAAGCTGTTGAAACGAAGGCTGAAACCAAGCCCGCTGGCGACTTCATAACGGAAGATCAGCGCGTCGATTTGATGGCGATGTTCGACAGCATGAATGTCAACGTGAAGCACTTCCTCGAACGCACCGGCATCAAAACCCTGCCTCAATTGAGCGCCGCTCGCTTCTCTGATGCGGTTGCACTTATCAACGAAATGTCACTCGAAAAGGATGCCGCATAATGGCCGGTTCAGTCAATAAAGTTATCATCGTGGGCAATTTGGGCGCCGACCCGGAAGTCAAAAGCTTCCAGAATGGCGGGCGCATCGCCAACCTGCGCATTGCCACTTCCGAGGATTGGAAGGACAAAACGACCGGCGAGAAAAAAGAGCGCACCGAATGGCACAGCATAACCCTGTCCACAGATGGCCTTGTCGGTGTCGCTGAAAAGTATCTGCGCAAGGGCAGCAAGGTCTATATCGAAGGCCAGTTGCGCACCCGTAAATGGCAGGACGCTTCCTGCAACGACCGCTATTCGACAGAGGTTGTCGTTGGAGGTTTTGACGGCAAGCTAGTCATGCTGGACGGCGCAAAGGGCGATGGGATAGCAAAGCCAGCCACCGACAATCACACGTCATGGGGCGGCGCGGATGACAGCGACCTAGACGACAGTGTGCCTTACTAGCATGACCGGCCAGACCATCATCATTCGCGGTGATACGCAACGCGCCCTTGCCAAGCGGCTGATCGATGCCGCTCCTCTGGACCATGTTGTCCAGATCGGTGAGATGACGCGCAGCGCAGAACAGAACGCCAAGCTTCACGCGATGTTATCAGACATTCGGAAAGCCGAAACGCCGGTATCGCATCACAGCATGGACAACCTGAAACTCATTTTCATGAACGAGCTACGCGCCGAAGCAACTTTCCTTCCAGAATTGAACGGCGGTGGAATGTTCCTTGTAGGCCAGCGGACGTCATTGCTCGGCAAGCGTCAATTCGCTGCGCTGATCGAGATTATCTACGCATACGGCGCAAAGCACGGCGTCAAATGGTCGGAGCCGATGCCACTGGCAGCATAAACAGCGAACCGGCGCAAATATCCCTCGCCTACCGGACCCCAAATATGGCGAGGGGGGAGATTGAAGATGACACACAAAGAAAAAATGATTGAGCGCCGCAAACGTCAAAACGCCCGCAGGCCAGATACCGAAACTTATGCTTATGCCAATGTTGGCCGCGCCCATCCCGATTATGGCTTGCACCCGCACGAACATGCAAAGCGCAAAGCGGCACGGGTGTCGTCAAAGTGACCGCTCACCGCCAACGCAGCGGCATAGACCGCCCATATTGCCTCACCGGCTACCAACCAAAGCCAGTGCGGACAGCAGGTCAACGTGCAAGGACAGACGGGCCTATTATGCCTATGCAGCAACCCGGCTTCTTTGGCTGGATAAGGAAGCGCGGGTGATGCTGCCGAAACGCATCCCAAGGCCCGAAAAACCCGATAAGCGGTTTCGGTCGCCTGCACACTGCAACTTTGTTCGCAGCCATGCCTGTTGCCGTTGTGGAAGCACAGCGTCGATTGAAGTTGCCCACGTCCGCACAGGTACAGACGGTGGCATGGGAATGAAGCCGGGGGATTACTGGACGATAAGTCTCTGCGGTGGCACATTTGGCTGCCACGGTGAACAGCATCGCATCGGTGAGCCTGAATTTGAAAACCGCTATGGCATCGACATGAAGGCGCTTGCCCGCGAATTTGTGAAAGCGTCCCCAAAGCGCCGCGAACTTGAACAGGCGAGGGATAAGCCATGACTAGGCGGGCTGTTATACGCGAATGGCCGGTGACGTGAGCGCCGTTGACTTTCATCGCCGGATAACCCGCGCCATAGAACGCGGCAAGGGCAGCATGATGCTCACGCAGTCGGACCTTGACTACTTGCTGGAATCAAAGGCCTATGATGCCCTGTCAGACTTTGCCAAGCTGGAACTATGCCGAAAACGAAAAGACCAAAGCCGCTCTACCAACGTGGTGACTACAAGTTGTATAGACGAAGCGACAGAGCAAATCTTGAAATCGTCTGGTATGACAGAACAACCAGACGTGAAAAGGGAACTAGCGCGGGCGTTAGCGACCTTGCCGAAGCCATCAAGGCGCTCGACCGCAAGTATCTCGGTCAAGAAGCCTGCCCCACCTGCGGACGCACCTACGAAAGAACGGGCAGCTTAGTCGTGACAGCCGTGGCAGACTATCTGACAATGATGGAGGAAAAGCCTTCCTTTGTGATGGCATCCTATCGGCTAAAGCATGTCCTGGCGTTCGTTGTCGAAACCAATCCGGCCATGCACTGCGCGAACGTCACAGAAAAGGTGGCAGACCAATTCCGGCAATGGATGGCAAAGCGCACCTACACCACGCCAGCGGGGGCCGTTAAGCACCAATCGCTATCGAGCGCGGAAGGCTGCATCCTGCAATGGGCGGCGGCAATTAACGCGACAGGCGAAAAGGCGCAGTTCAGATCGCAATCATTGCGCAGCGTATCGAGAACGCCGCAGCATCGGGCAGACGTCAAGGAACTGGCCTCGATGTTCAACTACGCCCTTGCCAAGCCCGGACGCATAAACCTGCTACGCTATTTGCGCGCCGCCGTGGCGACAATGGCCCGTCCCGACGCTGTTCTCGATATATCGACCGAACGCCGCCAATGGGTGAGCGCGGCAAGAGTGCTAAATCTCAATCCAGAGGGCCGCAGGCAGACAAAAAAGCACCGCCCCACCATTCCGGTAGCAAAGCAGTTTGCAGCCCATCTGGACGCCACGCAGGGCTTTTACATACCCGTTGCCAGCATACGCAGCGAATGGGGCCGCATGGCGCTTGAACTAGGCCTGCCACGCGACGGGGAAGCCGGATGGAAGCTTATCAGGCGGTCAATGGCAACATTGCTTAGAAACCGCCTTGGCGAACAGTATATGCCGCAGATCGAACGGATGCTTGGCCATAGGCAGGAGAGCATGAGCGATATTTACGCGCTGGCTAGTCCTGCACAGCTTGGGCGGGCGCTGCGGGAAATTGAGAAGATAATTGGCGAGATTGAGAAGCTTGCGCCGGGGGCATTTAGTGTATTGACTACGGCACAGAGTTCCCCTAAAAGACATGTATCAGGTCAATCGTGACCGCCTTAGCAGGAGATAGTAAATGACCAACGCCACATTCAACGATGTTCCGGCCAGTGTTGGCTTCAAATCAACGCCGCCAGCAGAACAAAAATGCTATGCAAATGGCCGCGCAGGGCTTCATGTCAAAACGACAAAAGATGGTGTCTATGTGTCGCATGATGCCGGATATGTAACCATTGTTTATGACCCCAGAGAAGTGGAATATTTCTAATGAGGACTTGGTTGCATGATTGACCTTGATGGAGACGAAGGGCCAGACCCTGAAATCGGCATTTGGGGCGACCAAGCGGACGGCTGCTGGCGTTCCCCAATTCCAACACGCGACATAAAGCGCGAACAAATGGACGCAAAGTATCGAGCAAAACGCAATGCTGAACGCAAAGTCAGTTCTGACTTCAATAGTCAGATGATTTACTTGTTCAACAAAAGCCGCAAACCATGACTCCCACGCAATTCAAAGACGCCCGCAAAGCCCTTGGCTTCACTCAAAACGAGTGTGCTAAGGCGCTAGGGCTAAAGACAAGCCGCGCAATCCGGCAATTCGAGAGCGGGGAACGTGAGGTTTCTGGCCCCGTTGCCAAGCTTATGGCGATGCTTTTGGAGCAAGCGAAATGACCGCCTTACCGCAATTTACCCGCACTCCAATTTTAGCCGAGGAGGCAAAAGGTAAGGATTTGCGCGAGACACAGGGCATCCACACGCACTTTGAACCAAGCCGTGTGAAGCGCAAACCCTTCCCCATTTCCCCCGTAAATCCGCTGATTTGTGGTGGCGGAGCGTTGGATACATTGGCGGTTTTGCGTGATGGTGGGACGCACGTTACCGCAAGGTTGCGACCATGAG
>JAZKGS010000138.1:0-17459 GCA_040385805.1 Pseudomonadota bacterium
GCCTGATCTTCGGCAATCAGCGCGGCAACCAGTTCCCCCAAACCACCGCCTTCCAGTATTTCGGGTAGCTTATGCAGCGTCAGATTGATCCGGTGGTCGGTCACGCGACCTTGCGGGAAGTTGTACGTGCGGATGCGTTCGGAACGGTCGCCTGAGCCAACCATCGCCTTACGTGCCTCTGCTTCGGCGCCCTGAGCCTCCTCACGCTCTTTTTCATACATCCGGGCGCGCAGGACCTGCATCGCCTTTTCTTTGTTCTTATGCTGGCTACGGCCGTCCTGACAGGTCACGACGATGCCAGTGGGTAAATGGGTAATGCGCACGGCGGAGTCCGTCGTGTTAACGTGCTGCCCGCCAGCGCCGCTTGCGCGATAGACGTCGATTTTCAGGTCGCGGTCCTCAATGCGGATATCAACCTCAGTTGGCTCGGGTAGCACCGCCACGGTCGCCGCGCTGGTGTGGATGCGCCCGCCGCTTTCGGTCACAGGTACGCGCTGCACCCGGTGGACACCGCTTTCATATTTGAGCTTTGCAAATACGCCAGTGCCCTTAATCGCGACAACCACTTCCTTGTAGCCACCTACGTCGGAAGAACTGACCGAAATCGGCTCAATCTTCCACCCCTGCTCCGCGGCATAACGTTCATACATGCGATAGAGGTCGCCAGCGAACAATGCCGCCTCATCGCCGCCTGTGCCCGCCCGAATTTCCAACATTGCGGGACGGTCATCTGCTGAATCGCGCGGCAGCAGGGAAATCGCAAGCGATGTCTCTGCTTCCGAAAGCCGATGCGTGATATCTTCCAGTTCCTCGACCGCCATGTCGTGCAAATCGGGGTCGGAGGAATCCTGCGCCATATGCTCCAGCGTCTCGATTTCCTTGCGCAAACGCCGGACCTCTGCCGCAGCTTTGGCTACTGGCTCAAGCTCGGAATATTCCTTGGACGCGGCTACAAAGCTATCGCCCTCCAACTGCCCCGAAGCCATCCGCGCCTCAAGCTCGGAAAAGCGCGATTCAATCTGCGCTATGCGATGCGGAGAGATTTTCACAGGGCGATACCAGGACTCATATCGTCATGCTGAACTTGTTTCAGCATCCATCGTGCCATGCAGACCGAAGAGTTGTGAGGCAAAATGGACCCTGAAACAAGTTCAGGGTGACGGTTGTGGTATGATTCCAGACGATTCATTTACCACCACCGACGAAAGCTTCCACACGCGCCGCCGCTTCACTGCCTTCGCCGCGAATGCGCATGGAGGGCGCGCCATCGGCTACAGACAGTGCGACCAAACTGTGCGAAGGGATTTTGGCCGCTTTGTCAAACCGCTTGCGTGGCGAACCTGTCGCCACGATTTCCGTGGCAAATTGGGCAGCTCGCAATTTGCGCGCCAGACGAATGGCATCGCTCAGCCGCTCATCATTTTCGACAACGATGACTGCGTCAAATTTGTCCTGCGACTGGTACTCCACCAACATCGCCAGCCGCTCAATCCCCGCAGCCCAGCCAACGGCTGGCGTAGCGGGCCCACCCAAATTCTCGATCAAGCCATCATACCGTCCGCCGCCAAGCACGGTCCCTTGCGCGCCAAGCCGATCCGTCACAAATTCAAACGCCGTGTGCCGGTAATAATCGAGGCCGCGCACGAGAGCCGCGTTGCGGGTCCACGCCACGTCAGCGGCATCAAGGCCAGCAGTGACCGCGCCGAAGAAATCCTGCGCTTCACCCGAAAGAAAATCATCGATGACGGGTGCGGCGTCGGCGACGGGGCGGTCCTTGGGGTCTTTGCTATCCAGTATGCGCAGCGGGTTTTTCTCCAGCCGCGCGAGGCTGTCTTCAGACAACACATCCTTATGATCGTTGAAATAGCCAACCAGCGCCGCGCGCCATGCATCGCGGCTTGGCGTGTCACCAAGCGTATTCAATTGCAACGTCACACCGTCATTGATGCCCAATTCCTTGAGCAGTTGATCCGCCATCACCAACAATTCAACATCCGCCGCGGGTTCCGCCGCACCGATGATTTCGGCATCAATCTGGTGAAACTGGCGATAGCGACCCTTTTGCGGGCGCTCGTAACGGAACAATGGCCCGTGCACCGACAGTTTCATCGGCGCGAATTGCTGCCAGCCATTGGTAAGATAAGCGCGCGCGATCCCGGCAGTGAATTCAGGGCGAAGCGTGATGGAATCACCGCCGCGGTCTTCGAAACTGTACATTTCCTTGGAAACAACATCGGTCGCCTCGCCAAGGCTGCGCGAGAACACCGCCGTTGGTTCAATCACCGGCAGTTGAAGGCCCTTGAAGCCGTAAAGCCTGCGCACGCGTTCAAAGGTTGCGACGACATGCGCAAAGCGCTCCTCGGTTTCACCAAACATGTCTTGCGTGCCGCGCACGGCCTGGGGTGTCTGTATCTTTGCCATGGACAGCGCCCTAGCGGCTAATTGCTATTAGTGGAATAGGGCTGGACGCGGCGCGGTGCATTCGGCAAAGTTACATGTATGAATCCACGCATATTGTCGCGCGCCATTGCCGCATTCGCCCTTTCCACTAGCCTCATTTCCGCAGCATCGGCGCAAAACAGCGCACCGCAGCCAGTGGCAATCGTTTCCAATATCCCGGAGCCGCAAGACAGGCCCCTGACTGCGCCCATGATCCTTAAAGTTGACGCAACCGACATTGATCGCGCCATCTTCCAGGTGCAGCAGACCATTCCGGTTGAAGCCGGCAAGCCGCTCATCCTGCTCTATCCGCAATGGTTGCCCGGCAAGCATGGCCCGCGTGGTGCCTTAGCCGAAATGACTGGCCTGATGATCCGCGCTGGCGGCAAGACGCTGCGCTGGACCCGCGACCCGGTGCAGGTTTATGCGTTTCATGTCGATGTACCTGACGGAACCGCGTCGGTTGACGTCGAATTTCAGTTTACTGCGCCCATCCGCGAGAGTGAAGGTCGCGTCAATGTCACGCCGAACATGATGAACGTGCAATGGGAACAGGTCGCCTTGTACCCCGCCGGACATTTTACCCGCGCAATTCAGGTCAAACCGTCGATCACTTTGCCCGAGGGCTGGACAGGTGTCGCCGCGCTTGATGGCGCAAAGATGACCGGCAACCGAATCGATTATGCCGTGACCAGCTTTGAAACTCTGGTCGACAGCCCGATGTTTGCTGGTCCGCATTATAAGAAATGGGATCTGGGCAACAATGTCACGCTGAACGTCTGGGCAGATGCTGCGAAATTTCTTGAGGCTAAGCCTGAACAAATTGCCGCGCACCGCGCTTTGGTCGATGAATCGCTTTTGCTTTTCGGCGCAAAGCATTTTGACCGATATGAGTTTCTGCTTGGTCTGACGGAGGAGCTTGGCGGGATTGGCCTTGAGCATCACCGCAGTTCGGAAAACACCCGCGAGACCGATTATTTCGTCGAATGGGATGACAATATGTCGGAACGCGGCCTGTTGCCGCACGAGCTAATCCATAGCTGGAACGGCAAGTTCCGTCGTCCTGCCACCATGTGGACGCCCGATTATTCGACCCCGATGCGCGACAATCTACTTTGGGTCTATGAAGGCCAGACAAGCTATTGGGACTTGGTGCTCGGCGCGCGGGCGGGACTACAGTCCAAGGAAATGGTCCTCGCTGAATGGGCCAAATATGCAGGTTTCTATGCCGAGCAGCCTGGCCGCGCCTGGCGATCGGTTGAAGACACAACGCACGACCCGATCTTTGGCGCGCGCAAGCCAAAGCCCTTTGCCAGCCAAGCGCGCGGTGAGGATTATTATAATGAAAGCTCGTTAATCTGGCTTGATGCCGACATGACAATTCGCGCTTTGTCGAAGGGCAAGAAGTCGCTTGATGACTTTGCCAAAGCCTTTTTCGGCATGCGTGATGGCGATTGGGGCGTGCTGACTTACGACTTTGACGAAGTCGTCCGCACCTTGAATGCTGTGCAACCTTATGATTGGGGGAAGTTCCTCGACGCCAAGTTGCGCCAGCCGGGTCAGCCAGCGCCGCTGACGGGTATCGAAAAAGCGGGATACAAGCTCGTTTGGAAAGAAGAACCCAACATCTTCGACAAGGAGTTGATGAAGGAAGGCAATAACTTCAACCTCACCCACTCGCTCGGATTAACGCTGAATAAGGACGCAATTGTCACCTCCGTATTGTGGAACAGCCCCGCGTTTAAGGCCAACATCGTCAGCGGCGCGAAGATCATTGCGGTGGATGGCTATGCTTATTCGAAGGACGGTCTGACCACAGCCATCAAGACTGCCAAGGACAAAAAAACGCCAGTCCGGCTGCTCGTCGAGCGTAACAAACGTTATGAGCAAATAGACATCGCCTATTCGGGCGGTTTGCGCTACCCGCACCTCGAAGCCACAGGCCAAGGCGAGACGGCAATTGACCGTCTGCTCAGCCCGCGGCGGACCAAATGATAACAACGTGAAAGCATTCTCCCATGCGTATTGATATGATCCCGGCGGGTGACGATGTACCCAACAGCCTCAACGTCCTGATTGAAGTTCCCATTGGCGGCGAGCCAGTGAAGTATGAATTCGACAAGGCATCAGGCGCGCTGTTCGTCGACCGATTCTTGCACACGCCGATGCGTTACCCAGCCAATTATGGCTTTGTTCCGCACACCTTGGGCGAAGATGGCGATCCATTGGACGCGCTCGTTATGGCGCGTTCGCCCATCATTGCAGGTGCAGTCGTAAAATGCCGTCCGATTGGGGTATTGATGATGGAAGACGACAAGGGCGGCGATGAAAAACTGCTTTGCGTTCCCGTGAACGAAACCTTCCCTTATTATTCGGAAGTCGTAACATATAAGGATATGCCGGAGATCGTTCTCCAGCAGATCGAGCATTTCTTCACCCATTATAAGGATCTCGAGCCCGGCAAATGGGCAAAGCTCAATGGTTGGGGCGATGAAAAGGATGCCAAGCGCATCATCATGGATTGCGTGGCACGTGCGAAGGAACAAGGCATATGAAGCGGATTGCGCTGGTCGGCTTAACCTTACTGGCGCTTTCGGCCTGCGCCACTCCGGAAACCCGCATCCGCACGGCTTTGATGGATGCGGGTCTATCGAAACCAATCGCAGCGTGCATGGCCGACCGCATGGTTGACCGGCTTTCGCTGGTTCAGCTTAATAAGCTCAACGGCCTGAAAAAGCTGCGTGGGCAGGATATGCGCAAGGTTACCGTCGAAGAATTCTTGCGCCGCACGCGGTCATTACAAGACCCAGAGATATTGGGCGTTGCGACGTCTTCGGGACTAATCTGCGCGGTGAAGGCTTAGCCCTCACCGCCAGTTTTAGCTTATCGCTTTTAACAACATCGCGAGCCAACCCTTGTCCGTTGCGACAGGCGCGGGCGGCGCAAAGTCCCCACATTCAAGACATGTCGCCTGAATGCCTTTCGCGCTCGTTAGCATATCAAGGTCAGCCGACATGCGTTGTACGAACTGGCTTTGCTGCCATGCGGCCAATGCGAAAATGTCCATCGGCGCGTTCGTCTGCGCCCGTTTTGGCTTCAAACTCTGAAGCAGCGTGCCGGTGAAGCTGACTGGTGGTTCAATATACACCGCATGCCAACCATCGGATTTCAATCCAGCACGCTTTGCAGCTTCTGCAAGCGCATCATTCATGTTGCCTGCACGATCGACTAAGCCAAGCTCACGCGCTGTGCCACCGGCCCAAACGCGGCCCTGTGCAACAGCATCGACTTGCTCCGGCGTTTTCTTGCGCGCCGTGGCGACGCGGTTCAGAAATTGGCGATAGCCATTTTCAATCGCGCTTTGTGCCACACGGTCGAAATCCGGACTAAAACCGTTCAGGAAGTCTGGCTCACCCGACAATGGCGTCGTCTTCACGCCGTCTGCATTTACGCCGATTTTTGCAAGACCCGCTTCGGCGCTTGGGATCACACCGAATATACCGATTGAACCCGTGATCGTTGACGGATCGGCAAAAATGACATCGGCAGGAAGCGATATCCAATATCCGCCGCTTGCAGCCAGATTGGCCATTGAAACGATGACAGGAATGTTCTTTGCCTTAGCGGCATCAATCGCGAGGCGGATTTTCTCCGATGCCGTCACTGAACCGCCGGGCGAGTCCACACGTACTACAAGCGCCTTTAAATCCTTAGTGTCGAGTGCCTCATAAATGAGCTTGCTGATCGTATCGCCGGCCGCCGATCCAGGGCCGCCTTCGCCATCGACGATGGTTCCAGCGACTGTGACGACACCAATTTGCTTGCCGGCTGATGGGGCACCATAACTCGCGAGCAAGGCATCCATTGGCGTATGCGCAAAGCCGCCGGTCGTTTTCTTGTCGTCGACACCAACTTTGCTGGCGACGAATTTCCCGAAAGCAATCTTGTCGCCCAACTTGTCGACCAGCTTGGTGGACAAAGCGAGTTGGCCAAGGTCACCTTTCGCGCCCTCGACCGAAACAGCGGGATCGGTCAGCAACTGATCCAGTTGCGCTTGCGGACGGGCCTTTGCGACATCGGCTTTCCATTGACCCCAGACCTCATCATAGACGCCCTTGATCGCCATTTTGGACTCGGGCGACTGGTCGGACCGCATAAACGGCTCAACCGCGCTCTTGAAGGTTCCGACCCGATAGATGTTGGCCTTTACCCCCAATTGGTCGAGCAAACCTTTATAATAAGGCTGCGATCCGCCGGGCCCTGCCAACAATGTACCCCCAAGCGGGTCCATCCAAATCTGTGTCGCATGTGCCGCAAGTTGATAGCTGTCGTCGGTGTAAGCGGTCGCGAAAGCATAAACAGGCTTGCCCGCCTTTTTAACTGCATCAAGGCTGTCACCAATAGCAGCAAGGCTCGCTTGCCCGCCGCCCATGAAACGCTCCATGTCCAACACAACCACTTTTACCCGCTTGTCGCTTTCGGCCAGCTTCAACGCGCGGATAATGTCGCGCTGACGAATTTCGCCAACGGGGGTCGCGGAAGAGGTAAGTGTCGTCAGCGCATCGATTTCGGCGGGCTGTTCAGACACAACGCCATCCAGCTTTAGCAGCAGCGCACCGTCCCGAACCATCGCCGGGTTCGGACTTGAATTGAGCAGCGCGAAGATCGCGGCGAAAAACAGCAGCATGAACACGAGCACAAGCAGGTCTTTCAACCCGACCAATATTTTCCAGCTAACGCGAACAAACTGCATTTTTCGAATATCCTAAAGAAGCACATTCCGGATGTAGTCATTCCCCCGGCAATTGCCACTAATGTTCGACAAAAAGCCTTTATCGCGCAACAACTGCAAACGCGATTGACCGCATTTTCGGTGCCAACCCGGAACAATAAATACCCGTTCCTGTTCGCAATGCCCCCACTAGGAGCGAATACCATGAAGAAATATATTTTGTTAACTGCAGCGCCATTGGCATTGTTGGCCGCATGTTCGGGCAATGAAACCGAGACCACCGCTGAAGATGCGACAATGAATACCACGACTGAAATGCCCGCTGATAATATGGGCACAACAGATGGAACAACGGGTACAACTGGCACCGGGACAACCGGGACCATGGGTACCGATGGTACGATGGGTACAGACGGCGCAACCAGCACGACGGGAACCACTGCCACAACCGGAAATGGCCCCACTGGTCAGGAAAACGGCACCGGAACTGGCACGACCGGCACTGACGGCGGCACAACACCGCCAACACCATGATATAAATTGAAGCCAACAGAAAAGGGCCGCCGGAGTGATCCAGCGGCCCTTAAACATGGGTCAGCGGTCGGACGCCCGCTGCCGGAAGTTGCTTTCATGCCGTGACCGGCATCGCCGATTTGCTCAGCGGCCGATCTCCCGAACGGAATTGTCCGACCTCTTAACTGAACCATGAGACATCGGATCACCTCCTTTCGTTGAATGGAATTTGCTTGCATCAAACATATTTCTGTCCTCCGCAGGACCGAAACTGAATCAATCTGGGATCACAAACAAGTCTTGTAATAAATTTTTTTTCAGGCAAATATTGTGGTTCTGCGCTGCGACATATTGCGGTTGGAATTTACCCCCGACAATCCTCCACTATTCGCGTGATTTCCGCCCATGACGGCAGGATGACGGGCTGTTGTCCTTCGACATCAACTAAGACGCGACCACGACTAAACGCCATGGCGTCCAAAATGGGGTCAGTGTTCGCGATATCCGCCGCAAGATAGGCTGGCGTTGCGCCAGTTGGCTTCGCCGTCAATTCCTTCATCGTCGACGAAGTGCGGATAACCATACGTTGTCCCGGTGCCAATGCTTCGCGCGACAAAATGACACGGCGGTTCTGCGCATCGCACCGTATGCTCACAGTTGGATTGCGGCCCGGTGATCCAAATTGCGCCACCGAACCACGACCATCGCGGCTGTAGGTCCAGTTGCCGGGCGTAAAGGGCCAGTCATTCCAGTCGCCCGTCAATCGCGGCATTGGCGCAGGCGCAGCAACCATTGGTGGCGGCGCAGACACCGTTTGTGGTGCAGGTGGAGGGGGCGGCGCAACACACGCGGCGAGCGCCAAGATAGCGACGAGAGTCAGGTGACGGGTTTGCATGGCTTTGACTTATGGCCAAATCGCCTCCGCTGCGCTAGCGCGTTGCGACATGGCGACCAAAAAAACACGATTGGATCAGATCATTGTTGATCGCGGCCTTGCCGAAAGCAAGACCCGGGCGCAGGCGCTTGTGATGGCTGGCCATGTCTATATCGGCGAGGCAAAGGCGCAAAAGCCCGGACAACAAATCGCCGAAGATGCCGACATCAGCGTGCGCGGCAGCGACCATCCATGGGTTTCGCGCGGTGGGATTAAGCTTGCGCACGCGCTTGAGGCATTCGCAATAGACGTGACCGATAATGTGGCCATTGATGTGGGTTCATCGACTGGCGGCTTCACCGATGTGTTGCTGACAAACGGCGCAGCGCGTGTCTATGCGGTCGATAGCGGCACCAACCAGTTGGCATGGAAACTGCGCCAGGACCCGCGCGTCATTGTCCATGAACAAACGAGCGCGCGAATTCTGACCGACGCGCACATAGCCGAACCCGTCGACCTTATCGTTTGCGACGCCAGTTTCATTGGCCTGGCCAAGGTGCTTGAGCGGCCTATGGCTTTCGCAAAAAACGGGGCGCAGTTGATCGCGCTTATCAAGCCGCAATTTGAAGCGGGCCGCGACGAAGTGGGCAAAGGCGGCGTCGTTCGGGACCCAGAGGTCCACGCACGCGTTTGCAACGAGATTAAAACGTGGTTGGTCGAAAAAAATTGGACAGTACATGGCCTGACCACCAGCCCAATCACCGGGCCGCAAGGTAATGTCGAATTTTTAATTTGGGCGCAAAATACCTGACGCCCTGTTCAAACTGGGGAGTTAAACCATGAAAATCCGTTCGGTCTTGGCAGCATCGGCTGCGTGTTTAATACTTGCGCCAATCAGCCAAATACAAGCCGCCCCGGCGAAGGCGACCGCGGATCAGCTCGTGCCCTCACAATTGCCGCGTAACGCAGCGCCGTTGCATTATGCGATAAGCGTCACCCCCGATGCGGCCAATTTACGTTATGACGGAAAAGTCCGGATCGAATTTCAGCTTAAGAGCGCGAGCAAATCTGTCACTCTGAACGCCGCCGACATTGTATTCCAATCGGTGAGCGTAGCCAAGGGCCGCGCTACGGCCATGCCCGCTACGGCTATTGTCGATACAGCAGCTCAGACCGCGACGATCAATTTTGGCCGGACGCTGCCCGCCGGTCGCTACACGTTGATGATCGATTATGCCGGTAAGATTTTGCAGCAGGCAAATGGCATATTCGCCTTGGACTACAAAGATACCACGGGCGCTGAAAAGCGCGCATTATTCACGCAATTTGAAGCGCCCGATGCGCGCCGCTTTGTGCCGAGCTGGGATGAACCAAGCTACAAGGCGACATTTGATCTGACGGTCAATGTTCCTGCCGACCAGATGGCAGTCAGCAACATGCCGGTCGCAGCCCGGCGCGAATTGGGCAATGGCCGCGCCGAAGTTCGATTTGGCACGACCCCTAAAATGTCGACCTACTTGCTATTTTTCGGCCTTGGCGAATTTGACCGCATCACCAAACAAGTTGGCCCAACCGAAGTCGGCGTGGTCGTTGGCAAGGGCAATGGTCCAAAGGGCCAATATGCGCTTGATGCTTCGGCCAAGCTTGTTGGCTATTACAATGAATATTTCGACACGCCCTACCCCCTGCCAAAGCTCGACAATGTCGCTGGCCCCGGACAGAGCCAGTTTTTCAGCGCAATGGAAAACTGGGGCGCGATTTTTACTTTTGAGCGCGTTTTGTTGAATGATCCCAAAATCACGAGCGCGCGCACCCGCCAAAATATTTTTGCTACTGATGCCCATGAAATTGCCCACCAGTGGTTCGGCAATCTGGTGACAATGGCGTGGTGGGATGACTTATGGCTGAATGAAGGTTTTGCAAGCTGGATGGAAAGCAAGGCCACCGCGCATTTTAACCCCGAATGGCAAAGCAGCCTTGACCGCGTTAATGGCCGCGAAGGCGCAATGGGCCTTGATGCCTATGTTACAACGCACCCTGTCATCCAGAAGATAAGCACCGTCGAACAAACCAGCCAAGCATTTGATACCATCACGTACCAAAAGGGTGAGGCGGTCATCACAATGTTGGAGGCTTTCGCAGGCGAGGATGTGTGGCGCAACGGTCTGCGCGCGTACATGAAAAAGCACGCGTACGGCAACACACGCACCGATGATCTGTGGACTGCGGTCGAGGCCGCTGGCGCCAAAGGGCTCGTAAAGATCGCGCATGATTTTACGCGTCAGCCGGGCGTGCCGTTAATCAATGTCGACGCCGCGAAATGCGTCAATGGCATGACTCAATTAAGCTTAAGCCAAAGCGAATTTTCGCGTGACCGCAAGGCCGAAACTATGGCCAAGCCGCAACGCTGGAACGTCCCTGTGATTGCGCAAATAGTGGGCAATGCGCCCGTCACGACGATTGTGTCCGGCGGTTCTGGCAATATGGTCCTGCCCGGTTGCGGCGCCGTGTTGGTCAATGCGGGCCAGAGCGGGTATTACCGCGTGCGCTATACACCCGACATGATGGCCGCGCTGAAGAATGCTTTTCCGACGCTGGCACCAATTGACCAATTAGGTCTTCTGAATGACAGCCAAAGCCTCGCTTATGGCGCGTATCAACCGGTCCGCACTGCACTTGAGCTTGTGGACGCGGAGCCCGCAGGTGCCAGCCAGCGTGTAACCGAAGACAATGTTTCAACCTTTGCTTATCTCTATGGCCTCTATGACAAGGACCCCGCGCGTCAGGCGAAGCTGGCTTCGCTTGCATCGGCGCGATTTGGTCCAGTGCTTGATAAGCTGGGCATGGTGCAAAGCATCTCGGACAGCACGCTCGATGCAAACCTGCGCAGCGCCCTTATAAGCACGCTGGGATATATGGGCGATGCCAAGGTGGTAGCTGAGGCCAATAGATTGTTTAGCGCACTGGACAGCAACCCAGCGGCGCTTGATGGCCCATTGCGGACCACATGGCTTGGTGTTGTTGCGCAGAACGCAGACCAGGCCGCTTGGGACAAGTTGCGTAAGCTTGGCCAAAACGCAGAAAGCCAGTTGGTCAAATCGACCATGTACCGTTTGCTTGGTGCGTCCCGCAATACAGACCTTGCCAATCAAGCGTTGGCGCTCGCCCTCACAAAAGAACCGGGCGCAACCTTGAGTGCGTCGATGATCGGGTCAGTGGCCGGAGAACATCCTGACCTTGCCGTTGATTTCGCGCTGGCAAACCGCGAAGCTGTCGAGGCCTTGGTCGATGTGTCGTCCACATCTGAATTCATTCCCGGTCTGGGCAATGGCTCATCCGACCCAGCGATGGTTGGCAAATTGAACAGTTATGCGGCGGCACATTTGAAGCCAGAATCCCGCAAACCTGTGGAGCAGGCGATTGTAGCGATCCAGACACGCATCACCTCGCAGCCGCGCATCCGGTCTGAAGTGAATAGCTGGCTAGACGCCAAATAAGGCCGCCTTAAACAAAGCCGCGCTGCGTCAGTCCTTATACATGGCATTGACGCGCGCGGCGTAGCGTTCGCGGATAATATGACGCCGGATTTTCATGCTCGGCGTCATTTCGCCGTTCTCGATAGAAAATGGTTCATCGGCAAATTCGAACTGGCGTACCTTTTCAGTAACGGAAACGTCTGCGTTTACGCGGTCCACCGCAGCGCGAACCGCGACCCTGAACTGAGGATTGGCTTGCAATGCGGCAAAGTCATATTTCATGTCCTGCGCACGCGCCCATTCCAACGCCCATTCCGGGTCAGGCACAATGAGGCCGACGATATACGGACGCTTGTCCCCTGACACCATTGCCTGCAAAATCTCTGGCTGAAGTGTCAACATGCCTTCAATCTTCTGCGGCGCAATATTGTCGCCCTTGTCATTGACGATCAGATCTTTTTTGCGGTCCGTAATGGCAATGCGGCCACGATCATCGATATGGCCAATGTCGCCCGTGTGCAGCCAGCCGTCCTTGATGACGCGATCGGTTTCGGCCTTGTTGCGCCAATATCCCTTCATCACCAAAGGTCCACGCACCAAGATTTCGCCATCCTCGGCAATTTTAACTTCGGTGTTTTTCAGCGGCGGACCAACGGTGTCCATTTTGATGCCTGCACTTGGCCGGTTGCAACTGATGACGGGGCCGGCTTCGGTCTGGCCATAGCCTTGAAGCAAGGTGATTCCCAAGGACTGAAAAAACACGCCAATATCGGGGTTTAACGGTGCGCCACCTGAAACCATGGCCTTCATTCGCCCGCCAAAGCGCGCCTGAATTTTCGGCTTGATCGTGCGCGATAACAGCAACCGCATTGGGGCGTCGCTGATACGCTTACGTCCTGCATAATCACGCTCCCCAATCGTCAGTGCCTTATCAAGCAAATAACTGGGGAATTTACCCTGCTTTTCGACCGCCTTTATCATCCGCTGGCGCAACACCTCAAACAAGCGGGGAACGACGACCATGACTGTCGGCCGCGTTTCTTCAATGTTGGAGGCCAGCTTCTCCAAGCCTTCCGCATAATAGATCTGCGCGCCGACACCGATCGGCAGAAATTGCCCGCCGCTATGTTCATAGGCATGTGACAAAGGCAGGAATGACAAGAAAACCTCTTCCTCGTCCAAACCAAAATCCTCGCGCAGGACGGCGGCGGCGCCATCGGCATTATGCAAAATCGCGCCATGCTGCTGCATCACGCCGCGTGGTGCGCCGCCAGTGCCGCTGGTGTAGATGATACAGGCCAAGTCATCGCGGGTGACCGACGCCATTGCGGCTTCGCTGGCGCGGACATCGGCGTCGGTGCCTTTGACCATAGCCGACCAGTCATGCATCGACAATTGCCCGTGCTGCATCGCCGGTTGCGCGTCCATTGTGATGATGAATTCCGCCTGCGATGACCGCAAGGCAGCGGGCATCAATGTCTTGGCAAGCTTTGCAGTGGATACGATCACGGCGCGCGCTTCGCTATTGTCCAATATATGCTGATGGTCGCGTGCGGTATTGGTGACATAAGTCGGTACGGTGACGCATCCGGCCGCCATGATTCCCAGATCCGCGATGCACCATTCGGGCCGATTTTCGGACACCAGCATTACCCGGTCGCCCTTTTCCAACCCAAGCTGGCGAAGCGATTTTGCAAAGCCGGCAACTTGCCGCGCAACATCCGACCAGGTCATGGGCTGCCACGCACCATCATGCTTCGCCCACAAAAAGGGCACATCGCCGCGATACCGCGCCCGCGCAAAGAACATCGTTACCAGATTGGGGAAGCTGTCAAAGTCGTCAAACTGTTCGGCAGCCATAATGCTCTCCTACGATTGTCCGTTCAGGCTATGGCCTGTTTTTATTATCAAATTTGCGCTAGCGCCAGCCGCAAACGCGCACAATGCGTGTCTTTTACCTAACGCTTAATTTAACCTACGCTGGGCAAGGGCACTTCCGCAGCGGCCGGTGGTTGGATGATTTTGACCTTGCCCTTCGCGTCAATGGTAGCCGACGTACCTTGGCTGCGTGGGTCTGCTGCACCTGTCCATGCGCCGTTCAAAAATTGCGCGCCATTAACCTTCGACCCGAGATCAGTCACGCTGGCCTTTTGTCCAAATGCAGAAATCTGATCCGACATAGCCGCAAGCGGCGTATCTTGTTCCAACTCCAACTGACCATCGTCAAAATAGATATTAGGCAACGCAATCGCTTGATCGAGCGGTAAGCCAAAATCGATCACACCAATCAGTGTCTTGGTTACATGCATAATGATCCGTTTGCCGCCCGCCGAACCCAGCGCCAGAACTGCGCGGCCATCACGGTCAAAAACAATAGTGGGTGACATAGACGACAAAGGCCGTTTGCCAGCCGCAACGCGATTGGCAACTGGTGCACCATCCCTCTCGGGGGCGAAGGTAAAATCCGTCAGTTCGTTGTTCAAAAAGAACCCGCCAGCCACAAGCTGGCTGCCAAAGGCACCTTCAATCGTGGAGGTCATATTGGCGACATTGCCGTTTCTGTCGACTGCCGTAAAATGCGTCGTGCCAGCAACTTCGCTTGAAATCGCCGCAGTGCGCGGCATGGCGCCGGGCGGCTTGCCTGCAGGATAGTCGCTGCGCGCTTTGTCAGGATTAATCAGCGCGGAGCGTTCCTTGATATATTCCGGGTTCAATAGCCCAGCGACTGGCACATCGACGAACGCGTCATCCGCCAGATATTTTTCACGGTCGGCATAAGCAAGCTGCATCGCCTGGCCAATTAGGTACCAGCTTTTGGGGCTATCCTTGCCCGTGGCCTTCATGTCGAACCGCTGCAACGTGCCCAAAATCTGAAGCACTGTCGTCGCGCCCGACGATGGAGGCCCCATGCCGCACACGACATAAACCCGATAAGGGGCGCAGACGGCCTGCTGTTCCTTGGCGCGATATTGCGCAAGATCCGTCATCGTCATGTCACCCGGACTAAGCTTGCTGGTCGTGACCGCATTCACAATCTGGCTCGCGACTGGTCCGGTGTAAAAAGCGTCCGGCCCCTTTTTCGCCAGCAGCTTCAACGTCGCGGCAAGCTTGGGATTTTTCAGCTTCATGCCAGCTTGAACAGGCTTGCCATCACGCCAGTAAAGCGCGCGCGCTTCATCGAAATTGGGCCAAAGCCGCTGAATCGCCTGTAGCCGTGACTCAAGCGTTTTGTTGACGATAAAGCCTTTGTCGGAAAGGCGGATAGCGGGCTTGAACACCGTTGCCCAAGGCAGCTTGCCCCATTTGCGGTGGGTCTGCGCCATCAACTGGATATTGCCAGGCACGCCAACAGAATGCCCGCCTTGGAACGCCGCAAGAAAACCAAGCGGCTTGCCATCAGGCCCTACAAACCTATCGGCCGTCGCCGCAGCAGGTGCAGTCTCGCGGCCATTTATTGTCGTGAGCACACCCTTTGCATTATCCTGATAGAGCAAAAAGCCGCCGCCGCCGATCCCGCTCGATTGTGGCTCAACCACCGTCAGTGCAAGCATCATCGCCATTGCCGCGTCAGCCGCCGAACCACCCTGGCGCAACATTTCCATCCCGGCCTCAGTTACGCGTGGGTCGGCGGATGAGGTTACGCCGACATTTTCGGCAGATGCAGCTTGGGTAAAAAGGACGGCCGATGCGGTGAACGCGAACAAAGATTTTTTCATTTGGGCAACTTAGCCGCCAATGATGGCCAAAGCCAAGCGCGGATTTACCCGTCGACGCCGATTGCTTCAGTTATGTTGGCAAAACCATCCGCCTGCAAAAGACGCTCAAGCTGCTTGTTGATCCTGCGCGCAAGGCCTGGCCCATGATATACAAGCGCACTGTAAATCTGCACCAGGGACGCCCCGGCGCGGATTCGGGCATAAGCATCACTGGCCGACGAAATGCCGCCCACGCCAATAAGGCCAAGCTGCCCGCCGCTCGCCTTGCGAAAATCAGCCAGCCGTTGCTGCGCCATATCGCGCAGCGGCACGCCCGATAACCCGCCTGCTTCTCCTGCATGCCGCGAAGCAAGCGCAGGGCGCGTGATTGTGGTGTTGGATATGATCAATGCGGCTATCCCGCGCGATATTGCAACGCCAACAATATCGTCGATATCGGCAGGCTCAAGATCGGGCGCTACCTTCAGGAACACAGGCGTAGCCCGAATACGCGCCGCCATCACCTGCGCCAGCAAATCATCAAGCGCTGCCTTATCCTGTAACGCACGAAGACCAGGCGTGTTGGGTGAACTGATATTCACCGTCAAATAATCCGCCAGCGGCTCCATATTTCGCACCCCAGTGACATAATCCGCCACGCGGTCAACGCTGTCTTTATTAGCGCCGATGTTGATACCAAGCGGCCCTGTCAGCGCATTTTCCGGGATGTTACGCAGCCGGGCAATCGCCGCCCCCTGCCCTTCATTGTTAAATCCCATGCGGTTGATGACAGCTTCATCCTCAACCAATCGGAACAAACGTGGTTTTGGATTCCCCGCCTGTGGCAATGGCGTCAGTGTACCGACCTCGGTAAACCCAAAGCCGAGTCGCAGGGTTTCAACCGGCACCTCCGCATTTTTGTCATAACCGGGGGCAAGACCAACTGGATTGGGGAATTCCAGACCGGCGAACGACTGCGCAAGAATGTCGCAATTCGACCCAAGTGACGGAATTGGCATAATTTTTAGCGCTGCAAGCGACAGATTATGCGCTGCTTCGGCATCTGCCTTGAACAAAAACGGGCGGGCAAGTTGGTAGAACATGCGACACCCTATTCACGACTATTTTCGACCACGCAACGCTCTGTTCGCTGGCCGTAGCGACCATCGCTCGTGATTTTGGCCGAAATTGTCAAATCAATTGGGGTGCATTGACGATTCTGTGCAATCGAAATTTTGCAAAAATTCACATACGGAACCCGCGACCCGAGGACTTTGCTGTCGAAAGACAAAAGTTCTTTTCCTTATAAGACCCGCTTCATAGCGGGTCTTTTTTTGCCTTTGATATGGCAGGGGCTCGCCGCGGGGCGACTCAATGTTTGCAATCAGGTTCCGTCGGTAGATACGGATCGTCCCCTTTGCCTGTTTTGGCCACGGGGGGCTTTACCTTTCGCCGCCGCAAATTGGCACGCAGTGCTTCCCGCAGCCGCTCCGCCTTAATCCGGTCTTTGTCTACTGCGTCTTTTGCCAATGCCCTTCTCCTCATCCCCGCCTTACAGACGCGGGCGCATGCCAAATCGGGGTCTGCGACGCAAGCCGCTTGACATTAAGCCCCAGCCTTCGCATAGGGCCGCACCTTCGGTATTGCTGCTGTAGCTCAGTGGTAGAGCGCGTCATTGGTAATGACGAGGTCGGGAGTTCAATCCTCCCCAGCAGCACCATGGCTTAACC
>JAZKGS010000139.1:0-3226 GCA_040385805.1 Pseudomonadota bacterium
CGCGGCGGACGGCGATATCGCGATACTCTTCGCGCTCGGCTTCCATTTCCTTCTTCGCGGTCTCAGCGTCCTCTTCGCGGGCAGCTTCCTGCTCCAATTGCGCCCAAATCTGCTCGAATTCGGCTTCGACCATCGATGGTGGTACGTCGAAATCATGATCAGCAGCAAGCTGGTCCAGCAACTGGCGCTTCATGTATGTGCGCGTCAGACCGTTATGTTCTTGCTCAACCTGAACCTTCATCAGTTCACGGAGTTTGTCGATGCCTTCAAGACCAAACATTTTGGCGAGATTGTCATCGGCCTTCGCTTCGACTGGCTTACGCACTTCGTTGACGACGATGTCAAAGGTTGCGGCCTTACCCTTCAGGTTTTCGGCATTGTAATCTTCTGGGAAGGTTACATTCAGAACCTTTTCGTCATTGGCCTTCACGCCAACCAATTGGTCTTCGAAACCGGGGATCAACTGGCCTGAGCCAAGCTCAACCGCCATGCCTTCGCCCTTGCCGCCTTCAAATGGCACGCCGTCGACCTTGCCTTCAAAATCGATGACGACGCTGTCGCCCATCTTAGCGGCATATTTCTTGTCAGCAGCTTCAAAGCTTTTCTGGCCTTCAGCAAGCTTCAAGATCGATTCGTCGACTTGTGCGTCGCTGACTTCAACGATCAGGCGCTCAAGCGTGATCCCGTCGATGGACGGCGCTGCAATGGCAGGCAGGATTTCCAGGTGGAAATCGACAACCGCGTCTTTGCCGGGCGCATAATCTTCACCCAAATGCACATGCGGCTGAGTCGCTGGACGCAGCTTGTTGTCAGAGATCGCCTTCTGGACGCCTTCCTGGATCGAGCTATTCAGCGCGTCCTGAAGCAGCGAATCCTTATGCATTTTCTTGACCAGATTGGCTGGAACCTTGCCGGGACGGAAGCCAGGCATCCGCACCTGAGGTGCAATTTTCTTCACCTCGGCATCGATGCGGGATTCGACGTCCTTTGCTGAAATCGTCATGCGATATGCGCGCTTCAGGCCTTCATTCTGTGTCTCGACGGTCTGCATGTTTTCTTCTCTATCTACGACAGGCCCGCTGGCCTGCCAAAAACTGTTAAATGGCTTTCGGGTTCAACGACAGCCGGGGATCATCCCCTTTTTCGTGGTGCGGGCGAAGGGACTCGAACCCCCACACCTTGCGATGCCAGAACCTAAATCTGGTGCGTCTACCAATTCCGCCACGCCCGCTTACCAAAAGCTGCCGTTTAACAAACGACGGGAGCCTCTAACGGGAAAGCCGCCACGGGGCAAGGGGAGAAGCGGCGAAACCACCGCTGCCTCCCTTCGTCCGTGTCAGCCAAGTGCCTTTTTCAACAAATCGTTGATGATTTGCGGATTGGCCTTGCCCTGCATGGCCTTCATCGTCTGGCCCACAAAGAAGCCGAACAACTTGTCTTTACCCGAGCGGTATTCAGCAACCTTATCTTCATTCGCCGCCATGATCTTGGCAATCTCCGCCTCAATCGCGCCAGTGTCGCTGGTTTGCTTTAGGCCCTTTTCTTCGACGATTGCGGCAGCACCCTGCCCTGTTTCAAGCATGATTTCGAAGACTTGTTTCGAAATGCTGCCGCTGATTGTACCATCGGCAACTAGGCCAAGTAGTTCAGCGGCTTGTTTCGGACTGACGGGGCTTTCGTCCAAAGTCTTGCCCAGCTTGTTAAGCGCGCCGAACAGTTCGGACATCAGCCAGTTCGAACCTTGCTTTGCGTCGACGCCTTCGGAGAGCAAATCTTCGAACCAAAACGCCGTTTCGGCCTCGGCAGTTAGAACGGCGGCATTATACGCTGTGAGCCCCATCGCCTCATACCGCGCACGCTTTGCATCGGGAAGCTCGGGTAAAGACGCGCGGCACTCTTCCAGAAACGCATCATCGAGTTCCACGGGCAGCAAATCCGGATCAGGGAAATACCGATAGTCATGTGCGTCTTCTTTCGAACGCATGGACCGTGTTTCCATCTTGTTCGGGTCGAACAGGCGGGTTTCCTGCACCACCGCGCCGCCGCTTTCGATCAGGTCGACCTGACGCTGCGCCTCATACTCAATCGCTTGCATCATGAAGCGGATGGAGTTGACGTTCTTGGTCTCCGTCCGCGTGCCGAGCTCTCCGCCGGGCTTGCGCACAGACACGTTGACGTCGGCGCGCATCGAGCCTTGTTCCATATTGCCGTCGCATGAGCCGACATAGCGCAGGATCGAGCGAAGCTTCTTCAGATAAGCGCCAGCCTCTTGCGGCGAGTTCATGTCGGGGCGCGACACGATTTCCATCAAGGCAACGCCTGAACGGTTCAAATCGACAAAGGACATCGTTGGATGCTGATCATGCATCAACTTGCCCGCATCCTGTTCTACGTGGATTCGCTCGATGCCGATTTTCTTGACCGCGCTGTCGGGGTCTTTTTCGTTCAGCGTGACCTCAATTTCGCCCTCACCTACAATCGGGTGATAAAGCTGCGAAATCTGGTAACCCTGTGGAAGGTCGGCGTAGAAATAATTCTTGCGATCAAAACGCGACCAGCGGTTGATCTGCGCATTGATCGCCATGCCCGTGCGGACGGCCTGACGCAGACACTCGCGGTTGGGCACAGGCAACATGCCCGGCATCGCGGCGTCGACAAGGCTGACGTGGCTGTTCGGCTCACCACCATAAGCGGCAGATGCGCCCGAAAACAGCTTGGAGTTGGACGTGACCTGCGCATGGACTTCAAGGCCAATCACGACCTCCCATTCGCCGGTGTTTCCCTGGATGCGGTATTCGCTCATATTACCACCACTCTCCGGCTTCCGCCGTAAATCCTGAACGCTGTTCAATCGCAAGGCCGGCATTTAACACGGCCTGCTCATCAAGCGCTTTGCCGATGATCTGCAAGCCCAATGGCAGGCCCTCTTTGCTCAGCCCACCGGGAACCGACATTGCGGGCAAGCCAGCCAATGAAGCGGGCACTGCGAACACGTCGTTCAGATACATCGATAACGGATCGCTGGTCTTCTCACCCAGTCCAAAGGCCGCGCTTGGCGCGGTTGGCGCGAGGATGAGGTCGCAGCTTGCCCATGCATTTTCAAAATCGCGCGCGATCAAGGCGCGGACCTTTTGCGCTTGCGTGTAATATGCGTCGTAGAAGCCAGCGCTAAGCACATAAGTGCCGATCATGATCCGGCGGCGAACTTCCTCGCCAAAGCCAGCGG
>JAZKGS010000140.1:0-22890 GCA_040385805.1 Pseudomonadota bacterium
AGGCAGCGGCTTTTGATGCCGCCATTCGCAGGTTCGATCCCTGCCGCCCCAGCCAATAATCTGTAACATTTTCACACAACTCTGAAAAATGTTGCAAACGTTTGTAAAATCTTTGGTGACTGTCTGGTAACTGGATGATTTTTGGCGTATTTACAATTTATTGCCGTGATTTCGGTTGGTTGCTGAGGGGCAGGCCAAAAAATGCGCGTTTTTATTGCCGACGATGAGTCGGAGGTTGTGACTCATCTTAAATCCATTGTTGAAGAACTTGGTCATGATGCGGTTGGGTTCACTGATGGCTCCGCGCTGACTCACGCGTTATCCAGCGAAACATGTGATCTTGTCATTCTTGACTGCAATCTTCGTGGCCATGGCGGTGCTGCTCCGTTCGAATGGATAAAAACCAATGTGCCCAAGCGTCCACCGGTCATCATCATGGCCAAGCGATCAGCGAAGCGGGATATCACCGAAGCTTTGAATGCTGGTGCAGATGATTACATCACAAAGCCAGAGGATCGCAAAGTTATCGCGGCCCGAGTCACTGCCTTGCTACGCGGAACGCGCGTCGGTGGCGCTTTTGATACTGAAGTCACCTATGGCAACTACCATATGAACCGCCTCAAAAACAGTGTTACGCTGCACGATGAAACCGTTCTACTGACTGCCAAGGAATTCGAACTGGCCGAACTGTTTTTCAAAAACAGCGACCGGACCTTGTCACGCGAATTTATCATGCAGACCATTTGGCGAACAACGGCAACGCTGGCGACACGTACTTTGGATATGCATATTTCAAGGGTCCGCGCAAAGTTGCATTTGCAGCCCGAGAACGGTTTCAGGATTTTCACCGTGTTTGGTTACGGATACCGGCTGGAGTCGTTTGCCGCCTAAATAGTGCAAAAAGGCAGCCGTTCAGGCCGCCTTTTTCGCACGTTCGTTCATTTCCTGATTGAGCATTTCGGCAAGCAGGAACGCCAGCTCAAGCGATTGTGCGGCGTTGAGCCGCGGGTCGCAATGCGTGTGGTACCGATCCGCCAGACCTTCGTCTGTGACCGCAACTGCGCCGCCTGTGCACTCGGTGACATTCTGGCCAGTCATCTCAATATGGATGCCACCACCAAAGGTGCCTTCGGCACGGTGTACGGCGAAGAAACCGCGGACTTCAGCCAAGATGCGCTCAAACGGACGTGTTTTATATCCGCTTGCGGACTTCACGACATTGCCGTGCATTGGGTCGCATGACCAGATGACGGGATGTCCCTCACGCTGCACTGCGCGTACCAATGTCGGCAGGCCGCTCTCCACCTTGTCATAACCGTAGCGCGAGATCAGCGTGATGCGCCCCGCCTCACGCGCCGGGTTCAGCGTGTCGAGCATCCGCAGCAACGCATCAGGCTCAAGGCTTGGGCCACATTTGATGCCAATTGGATTGCCGATACCGCGCAGGAACTCGACATGCGCCGATCCTTCGAAACGCGTGCGGTCGCCGATCCAAAGGAAATGCGCTGACGTGTCATACCATCCGCCGGTAAGGCTGTCCTGACGTGTCATTGCCTGCTCATAAGGCAAAAGCAATGCTTCATGGCTGGTATAGAAACTTGTGCCCTTGATTTGCGGGACAGTCTCTGGCGTGATGCCGCAGGCTTCCATGAAGGCCAGAGCTTCGCTGATACGATCTGCGGTTTCGCGGTATTTCTGTGCCCAGGGCGACCGGCCCATATAATCATGCGTCCAGGCGTTGACCTGCTGCAGATTGGCATAACCGCCGCTGGAAAAGGCGCGCAGCAGGTTCAGCGTAGATGCCGCCTGACTGTAGGCACGGACCATGCGGGCGGGGTCAGGCTCGCGACCTTCGGCCACAAACTCAATGTCATTGATGATGTCGCCGAAATAGCTGGGGAGTTCAACGCCGTTAATTGTTTCGGTTGGCGTCGAACGCGGCTTGGCGAACTGGCCAGCCATCCGGCCCACCTTCACCACAGGTAATTTGCCCGCGAAGGTCATCACCACGGCCATTTGGAGGATGACGCGGAACGTATCGCGGATGTTGTTGGGATGAAACTCGGCAAAGCTCTCGGCGCAATCGCCGCCCTGAAGCAGAAACGCTTTGCCGTCGGCGACTTTGGCAAGGTCGGCAGTGAGGTTGCGTGCCTCGCCTGCAAAAACCAGTGGAGGATAGTTGCGCAGCGTTTCTTCGGTCGCGGCCAAAGCGGCTGTATCCTTGTACACCGGCATATGAATGCCTGTTGCGTCTCTCCAGCTTTGCGGCGTCCAATTCGTCGCCATCTGTATCACTCCAACAATAATCGATTAAAATTTGGGCCCTTTAGGCGCATTATGTTGTCACTAGCAAGTGTTAGCGGCCAATTTACGTTGGTTTCACAAAATGCAACCAGGGCGTCGTCGTTTGCCACATTGGCAACCAAATTGCCTGTTGGCAAATGGTTGGAAAGACGTCTATGTGGCCGCTGAATCGCCCTTGCCGTGCGCCGGAATGTTTGCATGCGGTCGGAGTGATAGGATTTCGACGGTATTGCGCGGGCCTGTTCCGCGACGCAAAAAGGGCAGATTATGTCGACAGTCAAAAATACAAATGGCGCAGGTAAAAAGCCTGTAAAAGCTCCGGCAGACCCCGTCGCAGCGGCATTGCATGCCGATGGCGCGACTCAGGACGGCATTCCCTTGGAAGATTTGCGCGTTGAAAATGGCGGCGCAGCAACGCCCGTCCGTCGCCGTGACTTCATTCATATCGCAACTGTCAGCTTCGCTGGCGTAGGCGCCGCTGCCGTTGCAATGCCATTGGTATCGCAAATGAGCGCAAGCGCCGACGTGCTTGCCTTGGCGTCGATCGAGGTTGACGTTGCTGCAATCCAGCCAGGCCAGTCGATCAAGACCAGCTGGCGCAAACAGCCAGTGTTCATCCGTAATCTCACTCCAGCCGAAGTCGAAGAGGCAAACAAGGTTGATGTCGGCGGCTTGCGCGATCCGCAGTCACTTGCTGACCGGACCAAGCCTGGCAAAGAAAATTGGCTCATCACGCTTGGTGTCTGCACCCATTTGGGTTGCGTGCCGCTGGGTGCCGCCGCTGGTGAAGTTAAAGGCGAATATGGCGGCTATTTCTGCCCTTGCCATGGTTCGCATTATGACACAGCCGCACGTATCCGGAAGGGCCCGGCCCCGACGAACCTCGTCGTCCCGGAATTCGCATTCATTTCTGACACAGTCGTCAAAATCGGTTGAGGAGCTAGAACGCAATGAGCTTCCCTTGGGCACAAGAATATAAGCCGCAAGGCACGGTAAGTAAGTGGGTAGACGAACGTCTTCCCCTACCGCGTCTGGTTTATAACGCAGTCGGCGCCGGTTATCCGGTTCCGCGTAACCTCAATTACTTCTGGAATTTCGGCGTCCTTGCGGGCGTCGCTTTGATGATTCAGATCGTAACCGGTATCGTCCTTGCCATGCATTATTATGCAAGCGTCGACGGCGCATTCAACAGCGTCGAGCACATCATGCGCGACGTGAACGCAGGCTGGTTCCTGCGCTACGCACACATGAACGGCGCAAGCTTCTTCTTCATCGTTGTCTACATCCACATTTTCCGCGGCCTGTTCTACGGCTCGTACAAAGCGCCACGGGAAATGATATGGTTGCTTGGCGTAACCATCTTCTTGCTGATGATGGCAACCGCGTTCATGGGCTATGTTCTGCCTTGGGGCCAAATGAGCTTCTGGGGTGCGCAGGTTATCACTGGCTTCTTCTCCGCCATTCCTTTGGTGGGTGAACCTTTACGGCAGTGGATTTTGGGCGGCTTTGCGCCGGATCAAGCCGCGCTGAACCGCTTCTTCTCGCTGCACTTTGTATTGCCATTCGTCATTGCAGGCGTGATCATCATGCACGTATGGGCGCTGCACATTCCAGGCTCGTCGAACCCTACCGGCGTTAGCGTAAAGGGTGAGCAGGACACGGTTCCATTCCATCCATATTACACCGCAAAGGATGGTTTCGGACTTGGGATTTTCCTGATCTTCTTTGTTGCCGTGACGTTCTTTGCACCGAATATGCTGGGACATCCCGATAACTATATTCCGGCCAACCCGCTTTCGACGCCAGCGCACATCGTGCCTGAATGGTATTTCTTGCCATTCTACGCAATTTTGAAGGCGTTCACCGTAGATTTCGGCATTCCATTCACTGGGATCATTCTCATCGAAGCAAAACTGATGGGCGTGCTTGCGATGTTCGGTTCGATCTTGCTGCTGTTTTTCCTGCCTTGGTTGGACACATCACCAGTGCGTTCGGGTCATTATCGTCCGCTGTTCCGCAAGTTCTTCTGGTTCGGCCTGATCCCATGCTTGGTGCTGTTGACCTATTGCGGTGCGCAGCCACCTTACACCCAGTGGGTAGTGCTCAGCCAGATTGCATCGGCATATTATTTCGCGCACTTCTTGATCATCTTGCCGATCATTTCGCGGATTGAACGGCCACTTGCATTGCCAAATTCAATCACCGAAGCCGTGACCGGCAAACCGCTTGAAACAGCGGCTGCGTAAAACAGGGAAAGCAGTATCATGGTTCGTTTAGTTGCTTTTTTAGTCGGCCTGTTTTTCAGCGGAATGCTTCTGCTTGGTCTTGGGGACACAATCATCAAGGCCATTCAGGAACCGGCACAGCCCACGGCTGAGCACGAGTTTCATGAAAAGCCACTGGCTGTAAGCTTTGCGCAGGACGGTCCGTTCGGCAAGTTTGACCGTGGCCAGCTGCAGCGTGGATTGAAGGTTTATTCCGAAGTCTGCGCCGCATGCCACAGCCTCAATCTTGTTGCCTTCCGCGACTTTGCTGCATTGGGTTACAATGAAGAGCAAGTGAAAGCGCTGGCCAAGGCATGGAAGACCGAAGTGCCAAGCATCAACCCCGAAACGGGTGAAGCGGCAACACGGCCTGCCATTCCCGCCGACAAAATTCCTTCGCCATTTGCGAACGAAGTTGCGGCACGTGCGGCCAACAACAACGCGCTTCCACCAGATCTTTCGTTGATCACCAAGGCACGTGCCGATGGTACGGCTTATGTCTATTCGCTGCTGATGGGGTATCGTGAGCAGGTTGGTTACAAGAACGACGAAGGCAAAGAACTGCTAAAGGAATTCCCTGAAGCGGCAACACCTCCCGGCCTCAACTTCAACCCATGGTTTGCGAACTTGAACATCGCCATGGCCGCACCAATCGCGGTTGATGATCAGGTCGCTTATGATGATGGCACAAAGGCAACCAAGGAGCAGATGGCCAAAGACGTTTCTGCATTCTTGGCGTGGACAGCCGAACCAAAGATGGAAAATCGCAAGAGCGCCGGTTGGGCCGCCCTTGGCTTCCTCATCATCTTCACGGTGCTGGCATGGATGTCTTACAAGACCATTTGGGCAGACAAAAAACACTGATAGTGTGAAAACATATTTGGAGGGGGCCGCTTTTGCGGCCCTTTCTTTTGCAATCAGGGCGTTGACGCTAAGGCCGGATAATGGCAATAGCGGCGCTTCCAACGGCCATTTGGTCGTCGCGGGTATAGCATAGTGGTAATGCACTAGCCTTCCAAGCTAGCTAGAGGGGTTCGATTCCCCTTACCCGCTCCAACTTTCTCCCCTTCAAATGCCGTTCTGCACACGGTCGCATTGATACAGTTTGCGACAAAGCAGGCATTGCTGCGACAAACTGTTGCGACATATATCTTCTATACCCATTTCATCTGCAGTGTTGCGGAAGACAATAGGAGCGACGAAGATGAAGAAACTTTCAATCTATGCTGGCCTCATGGCCCTTTCGGTAACTTCGGCCGCGGCGCTCTATGCCGCTCCGGGCAAAGACGATCAGGACGGCAACCGCATCGTGACCAAGGCTGAAGCAATCGCCGCTGGTGATGCACGCTTTGCAAAGATGGACGCCAATAAAGATGGCACATTAAACGCTGCTGACCGGACCGCTATGATGGCCAATCGCTTTGCCAAGATGGATGCCGACAATAATGGCTCGATCAGCCAATCCGAATTTATGGCCATGCATGAAGCACGCACCGATCGCCGTGAAGAGCGCCAAGCCAAGCGCGGCGAGCGTGGCAAGATGGGCGCCAAAGGCGGACGTCGCGGTGGCAAAGGCATGGCCATGATGGCGCGCGCCGATACCAATGGCGACAAGGCGGTATCACAGGCCGAATTCCGCGCCGCTATCGAGGCACGCTTTGCCAAGGCTGACGCCAACAATGACGGCAGCATCACCATGGATGAGCGCAAGGCCGCGCGTAAAGGTAATTGGGGTGGCAGAAACGCCCCAACTGCGCAGCCTGAAGGCGGCTAAACGAGCTTTGCTGGCGCGGTCTTCCTCCCCTTTGGACCGTGTCATTTCTTGGCCGGAAGAGTTTCTTTCCTTCTCTTCCGGCCTTTTTTCTATCCTGAAGTCCAAAAATCACCTTAAGCTGGCACGACATGAACAAATCCCGCCCCCATCTTTTGCTCGTTGATGACGAAGCTTCGATTCGCGAACCTTTGGGTAAATATCTCGAGCGGCAGGGGTTTCGGGTCACTGACGCAGCCAACGCGTCCACCGCGCGGTCGGCACTGTTATCCTATGACATTGATCTGGTGTTACTCGACATCATGATGCCCGACGAAGATGGGCTTAGCCTTTGCCGCCATATCTCCGCGCACGATGGCCCGCCGGTCATATTGCTCACCGCTAAATCCGAAGAAACCGACCGCATTATCGGTCTGGAGATCGGCGCTGATGACTATGTCGTGAAGCCCTTCTCCCCGCGCGAATTGGTTGCGCGAATCAAGGTTATCCTACGCCGCGTAACATCTGGCGCGCCCAAGCCCGACCGCAGCGGCAACAGTTTCAACTTCGACGGCTGGACCATCAACACCACCGAGCAGACGCTCCACGACCCCGAAGGCGTGCTGGTGCCTTTGTCGTCAGGGGAGTTCCGTATGTTAGAGGCGTTGGTCGAACGCGCGGGCCAGGTGCTCACGCGCGACCAGTTGCTTGACCTGACGCGCGGACGCGAGGGCGGACCATTTGATCGCGCGATCGACAACCAAGTCAGCCGCCTGCGCCGCAAGATTGAACGTGACCCGAAAGATCCGCAGCATATCAAGACCATTTGGGGCGGCGGCTATCGTTTTTCGACCGCGGTAACGCGGCTATAATGGCTGCCCGCTCTTTCCGCTTTTGGCCCAAAAGCCTGTATGGGCAAATATTGCTCGTGGCGGCCTCGGCCTTGCTAATTGCGCAGTCGGTGAATGCGGCTTGGTTGCTGTCGGGGGTTCGCACACGCGCAGTGGCCGAAACGTCCGTGATGGTAGTGGGCCGCGTTGCGAACCAGTTGGAACGGCAAGGTGCAGATGCGTTTGAACCTGCGATCAACCAGCGCCGAGCAACGCGGGAGCGCTTCAGAAATGCACGTGCGGGCCGCCGCGCTGGCATCGTGGCAATAACAACTTCCGCTACCCCGCTTGATATTCCGCGCGCAGATTATCAAAGCGGGATGTCCGAACGGGCGCAGGAGTTTTTGCGCCAGGGTGACGTTGAATTGTCGGACGTCCGCATATCTGCTGTGTCAGTTAACGCTTTGCCACCCGAATTGCGTGAGCCGCAATTGCGCCGCTGGCAAACCGCACGCTTTCGCGCTTCAAGCAGCGAGATACCAAGCAGAGCGGTGTTATTCTCTGCCCGGCTGCCAGATGGGCAGTGGATTAATGCGGCAGGATTAGTCCGCCCTAATGAAAACGCCTCCATCTTCGCTTTGCTGTTGCAGACGCTCACCCTGTTCGCAGCAGTCATGATCCCGCTCGCTTTGGTCGCAAGGCGAATCGCACGGCCTTTGGAGGACCTAACGAAGCGCGTCCGCCGTGTCGGCCTTGCAGGAGAGCCAGAACCGATGGAACGCGCCGGCCCAGAGGATGTGCAGCAACTCATCGTTGCCTTCAACGCCATGCAAGCGCGCGTGTCGAACTTGCTTGGAGAAAAGGACGTCATGCTTGGCGCCATTGGACACGATCTGAAAACGCCGTTGGCCGCGCTTCGTGTTCGTATCGAATCGGTCGATGATGATGAAGAGCGCGAAAAAATGGCCTCGACCATTGATGAGATGGTCACGATCTTGGACGACATATTGACGCTGGCCCGTCTTGGAAAATCAGGCGAGCCGCTGCAATCGGTCGATATTGGCGCTATGATCGAATCGGTCGCAAGCGAGTTTGGTGCCGCCGAGGTGACGGCACACGACCGGCGCTATGTCGCAAATATCAGGCCAGTGCTGATCCGGCGGGCGTTGCGCAACTTGATTGGCAATGCGATCACATACGGAAGCCGCGCGGCATTAGCGGTCCGCGAAGAGGCTGGAATGGTCTATGTCGATATTGACGATGACGGCCCCGGTATCGATCCGGCACTCGCCGAAAATATGTTCGAACCCTTTATGCGTGCCGAGCGCTCGCGGAGCCGGTCGACGGGTGGGTCAGGACTTGGCTTAACCATCTCCCGCGCAATCGCTCGTGCGCACGGCGGTGATGTCCGGATAGAGAATCGCGGCGAGCGCGGTCTGCGCGCAACTCTTTCATTCAAGCTTTAAGGACAAAAACCGGCTTCCGGAGCCATATAGGTGGGATGCTTCCGGAAGCCGATCTTGTAAGGCGCGGCATTTTACAGCCAAGCTTTGTTGACAGATGATTCATGCTTTTTGACGGACCAGCGTCACAACGAAATTGTTGCCTAAAACATTACCTCACAGTCAGATATCAATACGGCAACGGCTTTGATTGATTTAACGAGCCGGAAGATTTTTCCAGGAGCCACTGTTTTGATATTGTGGTTTAATGTTCGTAGCGTGCGGCAAATCGGCGCTTTCATGCGCGTATACGCGCGTCTCGTCACCAAAAACTGCATCGGGCGCGATGGTGGGCTTGACCCCCGACCTGACCTGGCTTCGTGCCGCTAACAAATCCGCGGCAAATTCCGCCTCAAATTTTTTATGGAGCGTTACTGGGTCCAGGTCAGTGTTGGGCGCACGTGACCAACTGCGCGGCTTTCGTCCTGGATATGGCTCGCGTCCGGCATACGCGACCGCAAAAGCCGAGGGCTGCCCTGCCTTGCCCTTCCAACTATAAAACCGGTGCGCACCAATAGTGGCAATGACGTTCAAGCTAGGTGCCCAGGCAGGGTATACGTAGTTGGCGTGATAATGTGTTGCCATGCCAACTGGTGCGTGGACATAGCCTGCCAAGGCGTCAGCAGCGACATATTGGGTGCGTAGCCACGACCTCCGCGCCGGCACGCGGGCCATGGATCCGTCACAACTATAACTGAATTGGCACCCTGTTGCGCGCTCCGATCCCTGATAGACAACACCGCAGACGCTGTTCGGATAAGCCGGATGGCGCATTCGGTTCAGGATCACTTGGGCAATGGCGCGTTGCCCATCATCGGGTTCGTTGGCAGCCTCGTAATAAATGGCGTCCGTCAGGCATTTCAGCGCGCGGGCATACTCAATACTGCCCGCCCGCAATATGAAGGGCTGCGCTCCACCGCCCGGTAGCTGCTGGCCTAATGCCGCGCTCCGAGGGGTATCCGACGAATCGAGATAGAAGAATGCCGAACCGGGGAAATTGGCTGCAGGATATTCTGCATCCCAGTTAACGGGCAAAGGTTGCGCCCGACTGCCCCCGTTTGATGCAATTTGTGCAGCAGAAGGTACGATCGCAAGCAGCGCAAAGGCCAGCAGCACGAGGAATAATTCGCGAAAGCCAATTATACGCCGGCGCCGTGCTGGAGGGTCCTTGGGCGCCGGTTGCGCAATCCTGTCTTTGATCGGTTCGTGATACATTTCGGGGTTGGCAAGCTCGGATGGATTAGTTTGGAAATCTGTCCTTGCCCTATTTAGGAGGTGCTGTGTGTAGGATTTTTGTGCCGTGCCACCATGACACATATGCCTAATAACCCTTTAATTTTACATGTTAAATTGTAAAATTTTGTGATTTCAAAAGCGTCAAATACGCGCTGCCGAATAGCACTATCCAAGCAAGCCGATGCGCGCGGTTGCCAGTCACCTTAGATGCAGGCTATCTGCGGGATATTCAGGAAAAGTGGAGACATGAAATTATGCGCATTGCGCTGTATCAGCCCGACATGGCGGGCAATGTCGGCGCAGTTTTGCGTACCTCTGCTTGTTTTGGCGTGACATGCGACATCATTGAGCCTTGTGGCTTTGCCTTTTCGGAACGCGCGCTGAAACGCTCTGGCATGGATTATATCGATCACGTAAAAATTCAGCGGCATCCCGATTGGGCGGGCTTTCTCGATTCACTGAACGGTGCCCGGATCGTTTTGATGTCAAGCAAGGCGTCGACCCCGCTACCCCGGTTCGAATTTCAACCCGACGATGTTATTTTAATGGGTTCCGAAAGCAAAGGCGCACCGCCCGAAGTCCATGCGCGGGCCGACGCGCGCGTGTATATTCCGATGGCGGCAGGATTTCGGTCCTTGAACATTTCTGTATCGGCTGGCATCGCTTTGGCAGAAGGTCTTAGGCAGACCCATTCATTCCCAAGAGGTGAGAGATGACCCTGATATTAGATGAACGCCAACAGTCCGCGCGGACATGGTTCGAATCGCTCCGTGACAGCATCTGCGCGGAGTTTGAGGCCATTGAGCGTGAAGCAGGGTCGGACGCATCATTTGAGTATACGCCATGGGATCGCAACGACCATGACGGCTCACCCGGCGGCGGCGGCGTACGCGGCGTAATGAAGGGCAAGATTTTCGAGAAAGTCGGCGTAAACGTGTCGACCGTTGGCGGCAGCTTCAACCCCGAATTCGCCAAGACCATTCATGGCGCGGCGGAAGACCCCAATTTCTTCGCAACGGGAATCAGCCTCGTTGCGCATATGTCCAACCCGCATGTGCCAGCCGTGCATATGAACACGCGCTATCTCGTCACCACGAAAAGCTGGTTTGGCGGCGGCGCTGACCTGAACCCGCCGATACCGTATGAAGAAGATACCGCCGATTTCCACGCGCGCCTTCGTGCCGCATGCGCGCCTTATGGGCCCGATGCATATGAACGCTATAGCAAATGGGCGGACGATTATTTCTGGATCCCCCACCGCAATGTCCATCGCGGCGTTGGCGGGATTTTCTACGACCATCTCGAAAACACCAGCGACGCGTTGTTCCAACAGAATTTCGCGCTCACCCGCGACGTGGGCAGTGCCTTCCTCGACATATTCCCCAAATTGGTCCGTCGCCGTATGAATCAGCCATTTTCTGCGGAAGAAAAGCAAGCACAACTGCGCTGGCGCGGCCTCTATGCCGAGTTCAACTTGGTCTATGACCGCGGCACGACCTTTGGTTTAAAAACTGGCGGCAATGTCGACGCGATCCTGATGAGCCTGCCACCCGAAGTGGTGTGGGTCTGAACTCAAATGGCTTTTAGCCCGATTGCCGATGGCGAGCTTGGCGCCATCGTCACATCGTTAGAAATGACAAGCCGTCCTGCGTTGCGGGCTTTGCCAGCGTCGGAGCTTCGGCTTGAACGGTGGCAAGCGCCAACCGCGGAGAAATACCGGACGTTGTATCGGCGCATCGGAGAACCATGGCTTTGGTTTTCCCGGCTCGAGCTAACCGACGCCGACCTGTTGCAAATCATTCATGACCCGGCTGTGCGCGTCTGGGCCGTCCTTGACCGACGCGGGATTGAGGTCGGGATATTGGAACTCGACTTCAGACAACCCGGACAATGCGAAATCGCTTTTTTCGGCTTGGTGCCAGAGCTTAACGGCAAAGGACATGGTAAATGGCTGATGGCCATGGCGCTTCAATTGGGTTGGGCCGAGGCCGGGGTTCAGCGCATGTGGGTGCATACCTGTACGCTTGACGGTCCGACTGCGCTGGCGTTTTACCAACGGTCAGGTTTCACTGCCTATCAACGCCAGTTGGAGACGTTTCCTGACCCGCGCCTTAGCGGCCTGATCCCGCGCGAAGCCGCGCTGCATGTTCCAATCATCGGATAGGCGTTTGCGCCGAAAGCTGACGGTTAATTGCGACCAGCATCAATATGAAAGCCACTGCCTCGATTGAGACAAACAAGGCCTTCACGGCGGATTCAACAATGGGGACACCGCCTTCGCCAGCGATAGCTTGGCCGATGGCAACAATTGCGGAGTCCGCTACGCCTGCGAAAATCCGCACGATCACGGCAACGAAGAGCATTAGAAACAGGATCGCCCATCCGCATTTACTGGTGACGTGCCACGTCCGGATAACAGACTTGTTCACACCAGGCCCGGCATCTTGAGCGACCACAGCCGGCAAGATTGCAAAACGGCCTGACAAATATAGGCCGGGAATGATGAGCAGAAAGAACCCCGCCAATGTCGCCCAGCCGACAAGCAAGCTTGCAAGCAAATATGGAAAGAACAACGCCGCGGCGATCGCTAGGGCATCACCGACTTTCTCAAGCGGACGCCCCGACAGCAAGACATACAGCGACAGGCTGCCAAACATCGTCACCAACATTGTCGGCAAAAGTACATGCCAGTGCGCTTCGAAATAAAGGCTGAGTTCCAATATCGCCTGATCCGCATTGTCCATATTTTCGATTATGAGTGGCGGCACGAGAAATGCCGAAACCCATGCCGACATAAAGATGAAGAAGCCAGATATCGCGGCAATCGCTTCTTTGTGCGCCATAAGCAAAGCCCGCGCGTCGGTCCATACGGCGCGATAATCTAGCTTCTTTGGCATAATGTCTCCCTGCATAAATGGCGGGTAGAGGCAGACATATGCGGTGGCAAGCCGCTTGCGCCATGCTAAGGGCCGCTTCATGGTTTCGGATGACAATATCAACTGGGAAGTAGCCAACGGCCTGACGCCCTATCCAGACGCTGTAGCGCGCATGGAGGCGTTGCAGGCGGCCATCCGCGACGATGGTGCGAAGGAACTCATTTGGCTGCTTGAACACCCGCCTTTGTACACCAGTGGCACCAGCGCGGACCCGGCCGAATTGCTCAGCCAACAATTTCCGGTTTATGCCACCGGACGCGGTGGGCGCTACACCTATCACGGCCCCGGTCAGCGTGTTGGGTATGTCATGTTTGATCTTGCGCGCCATGGCAAGGATGTGCGCTGCTACGTTCACGCGCTTGAAGGCTGGGTCATAGATGCGCTTGGCCATTTTGGCGTCGAAGCGCGCCGTGCCGAGGGACGCATCGGCATCTGGTGCGACACCCAAGGCGGTCAAGAGGCAAAGATCGGCGCGATTGGCGTGCGCATCCGCAAATGGGTCACGATGCACGGCTTTGCCGTCAATATATCCCCTGACCTCAGCCATTTCGCGGGTATCGTGCCCTGCGGCATATCCGAATATCCGGTGACCAGCCTCGCCGCCTTGGGCATCAACGCCAGCCTGTCAGATTTCGACGCCGCGTTGCTTGACACTTTCCCTCGTTTTCTCAACAGCCTTGCCAAAACGGGCGGAGATTGTACGGTCGCGCCGACGTAGACTGACGAGGACTTTATGCGCTTTTCCAAATTCTTGCCTGCCCTTGCCTTCATGCTGCTTTTGTCCGCATGCGGCGATTCAAAGGAAGACAATCAGGTCACCGAAACGCGCATGGATAATCTCGACAGCCTCGAAGGCACGATTAGCGATGACATGATCAACACCGACGAACTCACCGATGAAGCGCCCGTTGAAGGTACGACTGATGGCACCGAGCCATCCGCGACTGGAGCGCCGAAGGCCGACACTGCGCCAACAGAAACAGATGCGGCGGATAAAGCTAAAGTCGAAACATCTAGCGAAGCCAAGTGAGACTAAACAGCACGCTGAAACTGCCTTGCGGGGCAGTGCTCAATAACCGCATCGCAAAGGCTGCGATGACCGAAGGACTGGCGGATCCGATGGGTCGCCCTACGCCCGAGCTGCAACGGCTGTACGGCATATGGTCGGACGGCGGCGCTGGCCTGCAGATTTCTGGTAATATCCATATCGATGCCGACCATCTCGAACGCCCCGGTAACGTCTTTTTCGAAGGGCAGCCGGACACCGAGATGATGACTGCGCTCCAGTTCTGGACAAAGGCAGCAACGCGCAGTGGCAATCATTTCTGGGCACAAATCAGCCATGCCGGACGGCAGACCATGCGCGCCGTCAATCCACATCCCAAGGCACCTTCAGCCGTCAAATTGGGCCTGCCAGGCGGACAATTTGGAACGCCAGTTGCCCTGACCGAGGACGAAATCCTTAACTTGATCGGCCGTTTTGGACAGGCAGCATTGCATTGCAAAAATGGCGGTTTTACCGGCGTTCAGATTCATGCGGCGCATGGTTATCTGATTTCGCAATTCCTGAGCCCGCGGTCAAATCTACGCACGGATCGCTGGGGCGGAAGCCTTGTAAACCGCGCGCGCTTTTTGATGTTCACGATCAACACCGTCCGCACTTTGGTCGGACCGGAGTTTCCCATTTCGGTCAAGCTGAACAGCGCCGATTTCCAACGTGGCGGCTTTGCCTTTGAAGACAGCCTTCAAGTCGCGCGCTGGCTGCAGGATGCCGGCGTTGACCTTATCGAGATTTCGGGCGGCACTTATGAGCAGCCGAAATTATTGGGCATTGAGGGCATGGAGACCGAAGAAGTGCAAAATGTGGCAGACACCACATTGGCGCGCGAAGCCTATTTCGTCGATTTTGCGCAAGCGATGAAGGCCGAACTGAAAATACCCTTGATGGTAACTGGCGGTTTCCGGAGCGCTTCGGCGATGGAACAAGCGCTGCGCAATGGTGCGGCTGACGTCATCGGCCTTGCCCGCCCCTTATGCGTGATGCCCGAAGCGCCAAAGCGCTTGCTGGGCGGTATGGCGATGTTGCCGAAGGTCGAGAACCAGTTGAAGCTGCTGCCTGAATGGCTGTCGTCATTGCGCAAGATCAAGATGGTGCGCGGCATTGAAGGCTTCGCCACGCAATATTGGTTTTACAGCCAGATCTACGCGCTTGGCCGCACGGGTCGCGCAGCCCCCAACATCACGGTATTTGCCGCTTTGCGTGAAGTTGAGGCTTTTCAGAAAGACTGGCTGAAAGCGCGACGCGCCGCGAAGGCTTCGGCCTAGGGCTTAATCGCCTTCGCCAGGCTCTGGGCTGAAATATTTGTCGAACTTGCCTTCCACGCCCTTAAACTCATCCGCATCGGCAGGTGGCTCACGGCTTGTGGTGATGTTCGGCCATTCCGCGCTGTAGCTCGCATTCAGCTCAAGCCATTGCTCAAGACCATTTTCGGTGTCTGGCAAAATAGCTTCGGCAGGGCATTCAGGTTCGCACACGCCGCAATCGATGCATTCATTTGGATTGATGACGAGCATATTGTCGCCTTCATAAAAGCAATCCACCGGACATACTTCAACGCAGTCCATATATTTGCAGCGGATGCAGGCATCGGTAACGACATAAGTCACTTGCGGAATTCTCCCAAACGCGACGGCGGATTAGCCGCTTCGCTTCGTCTGCCTATTGCGAGGCGCGGGGTGAAGTCAACGGCGGAATGCAACTGCGCGTTAAATTTTAGTCCATAAGCTGATAGCAAAGCGTCGCCTCACACGCTGGACCGCGCCGAAATGGCATCGAAATCAGCTTTAAAGTCACAACGGCCTCTCCGATTGGCAAGGTGATGACATCGCCGGTTGCGATGGACAGGCTGGCCTTTTCCACGCGGCGACCGTTGACGCGTATATGCCCGGTCTCTGCCCAGCTCTGGGCAAGCGTGCGGCTCTTGGCAAATCGCAGAAAGAACAGAAGCTTGTCGATCCGCAACTTCGCACTGATCCTAGAGCTTCAGGCCCTTTAGTGCTGCCAGTTGCAACGCCAAGGATGAGGGCTGAGAACTTTGCTTTGCAGCAACGGGCGCGCGCTCGGGCTTGGCCTGTGGCTTGCCTGCCCCGTGCGATTTTTGGTGCTGCGGCTTGGCGCGCTGTGGGCGCTGCTCGGGCGGTCGCGGCTTCGGCAAGCCAACCCAGCGCCAATGCGTCAGGGTAAGGGCTTGTGGTTCAGCGGCTGGCGGCGTGACGGGTTCGGATGGGGCGGGTTCGGATGGTGCAGCTTCAGTTTCGGCAGCGTTCACGGTTTCCAAGACTTCGCCCTCTGGTGCAGAAGCAGCTTCTTCCGCGACAACCTCAACCGCCTCAGGCGCAGCGTCAGAGACCGCCTCAGCCACAACCTGCGGCTCTGGTGCCTTCTCCGCGGGGCGGAAGCCTGCGTCGCGCATCAGCGCCTTTAAACCGCCTTCGCTAATCCCCAGCGACGTTGCAAACGCCATGTCCATTCCGAACAAATTGCCCTGCCCGCGCGCCTCATGCGCTTTTTTGATCACGCGTTCGGCCAAATCAATGCGGACATATTCGTCGCCAATCCGCCGATATCCTGCGTTGCGAGCCTCGGATGCATTGGCGAAATTCCATGCCTTCAAATGCACGGCACTTTCGGGCGGCAGCTCGGGCATACTGCGGCTATCGCGCGCTGCAAACAAGGCCGCGCGCCATTTCGCCGCCGCTGGTTTCAACGCGGCGTGGTGATAGATATCCAGCGCGCCAAAGACGATGCCACCCTTGCGCGCTGCGCCGCGTGCTTCCTTTGGCAAGGCCGCAATCGCGTCGGCCAGATAATGCCGGCCAGCAATTCCGCCTTCGTCCGCCAGGCGCACCGCAAGCGCGCGCACGTTGCCGTCGACATCGGCTTGCTGGGCAAGGTCCAGTAATCCGACAATGCCGCCCATGGCCTTCGCCAATTGCGACTCAATCCAGCTTTCGGCGCGCGTAATGATCTCACGCAAAGCATCGCCTTCAAGCCCTGCAACCGCCTTAACTGGCGTAAACGCAGGTTGAAGCAAAGTCCGGCCCTTGGTCAATGCGCCGAGAATATCGCCCTTCCAGAAAATCGCGGGCTTGCCCTCTCCGTCGGCTGCGAGCGAAAATTCGCTGTCCTCTGCCATGCTTACGTCCTTTGCCTTTTGTCTCAAATGCGCTGCCAAATGTCGTTCGGCAGCAGCCAATAATAGCTTACGGTCACTTGCTTTCGCCGCTGGGTCAACCCGAAACGCAAACCCCTGTAAAGTGCCAATGCTCTCGCCATCAACCAGAACATGATTGTCGGGCTGAATTTCCACAGGCAGCAAACCAACATCATTCGCGCTTTTCCGCAACAGCATGGAGGTGCGCTTATCGACAAATCGCTGACGCAACGCATCGTGCAACGCGTCGGATAATTTTTCTTCAAGCGCGCGCGCCCGCTCCGCCATTGCAGGTGGATTGGCCAACCAATCGCTTCGATGTGCAATATACGTCCATGTCCGCACCGCCGCGATTCGCGCAGACAACGTGTCGACATCGCCTTGAATATTATCCAGCCGTGCAAGTTCGCTGGCGTAGACACCTTGCGGGATGACGCGTTCATTCTGCCCAAGATGTTGCCATAACGACGCAACAAACCGGCTGTGATGTTCCTCACCCATTTGGCGGAAGTCAGGCAGGCATGCGACCTCCCACAGACGCGCCACGTCGACTGGATGGCGGATAAGCGCTTTCACATCAGGCATTTCAGCCAAACGCTTGAGCACCAGCAGATCGATAACCTTCGGCGCGGGCAGAAGCCCTGGACGATGTGGCTTTTTCTCCAGATCAGCGATTAACGTCGCGATGTCGTTGAAACGCGGCTTTGCCTCGCGCCAATAGAGCCAGTCCAGACGCGGGAAGCTGTGCCCTTCAATCGCAAGCACCTCTTCAGGGGTAAATTCGCTGCCTTCTCCGGCCAAAGTGCCAAACGTCCCGTCGCGCTGATGTCGGCCAGCACGGCCAGCAATTTGCGCCATTTCGGCGACGGTCAGGCGGCGTCGGCGCGAGCCATCGAATTTGGAGAGGCTGACAAACGCAACATGAGCCACGTCGAGGTTCAGTCCCATGCCAATCGCGTCCGTGGCGACGAGATAATCAACTTCACCCGATTGGAACATTGCGACCTGCGCATTTCGGGTGCGCGGGGACAGGGCGCCCATCACGACCGCCGCGCCGCCGCGCATCCGGCGTAAAGTCTCCGCTACGGCGTAGACTTGCTCAATGGAGAAGGCGACGATCGCCGACCGTTTGGGCAAGCGCGACAGCTTCTTTGCGCCAGCATAGCTTAAGGTCGAGAAGCGCGGGCGGGAGATGATTTCAGCATCGGGCAGCAACGACCGAATGATGGGACGAAGGCTCTCAGAGCCTAGGATCATGGTCTCGTCGCGGCCGCGCGCATGAAGGATTCGGTCGGTAAAAATATGCCCACGTTCGGGATCAGCGCCCAATTGCGCCTCGTCAATCGCGACGAAGGCAAATTCCTTTTGGATGGGCATGCTTTCAACGGTGCAACAATACCAGCGTGCCTGTGGCGGCTCGATCCGCTCTTCGCCGGTGATGAGCGCAACATTTTGCACGCCCTTGATGGCGACCACGCGGTCGTAAATTTCGCGCGCCAGCAAGCGCAATGGAAAGCCGATCATCCCGCTCGAATGCGCGCACATCCGTTCAACGGCCAGATGAGTCTTGCCGGTGTTGGTAGGGCCTAATATGGCCGTGAGGGCTGAACGGACTGTGGGCAAATTTTAATCAGTTGGCCGTGATAGCTGCGGCGAGTTCCTTCAAGGTAACGTCAGTGTCCGCCAATTGTTCAGACGTGGGTGACAGCCCATCGGTCACAAACAAGCGGCCTTGGACATAATCCTTCGTCGCGTTGACGCAGTCGAGCGCGATGACTTTACCCGCCTTCAAATAGACAAGCGAGAAACTGCGCGTATCCGGGTCGCCACGCAATATGGTCGAATCATAGCCAGCACTAATGCCAACCGTCTGTAACCGCAGGTCATATTGGTTCGACCAGAACCATGGCACGGCGTGATATTTCGTCAATTCACTCGTCAGGCTTTTGGCGACGGCGTTTGCCATGTCGTTGGCGTTTTGGACCGACTCAACGCGCATAACCTCCCCGCCCGCAAAATCATTGGCATGCGCCGCGCAGTCGCCGATGGCGTAAATATCAGGCAGTGACGTCCGGCAATATGCGTCAACATCAACCCCTGCCCCGCCTGCGGCACCTGCCTTAAGCAAAGGCGCGACGGCGGGGATGATGCCAATGCCCACGATGACCATTTGCGCGGGAACGACTTCTCCATCGGCCAAGCGCACGCCAGTGACAAAGTCGTCGCCCTCAATGGCGGCAATTTCAACGCTTAGGCGCACATCAACCCCATGCGCCCGATGTTCAGCCTCATAAAAACGTGACAATGGTTCGCCAGCGACCCGTGCAAGCACGCGGTCCATCGCTTCAAGCACGGTTACTTTCTTGCCCATTTTGCGCAGCACGGCAGCTGCCTCAAGCCCGATATAACCGCCGCCGACGATCGCGACCTCCGCGACATCGTCCAATCCTTCGACCATCCGGTCGACGTCAGCACGCGTGCGCACGACATGCATGCCGGGTGAATTGCTGCCCTCGACCGGGAGTTGCCGCGGACTGCCGCCCGTGGCCCAAATCATGCGCCCATATGAGATGACCATGCCGTCAGAAGTAGTCACCGCGTAAGCCGCAGGATCGACCGCCTCGACTCGTTTCCCAAGCATGATGTCGATGGCTCGTTCGGCCCAGAAAGCCGCTGGCCGGATCATGATCCGCTCAAAAGCTTTGTCACCAGCGAAATAGTCTTTCGACAATGGCGGGCGCTCATAAGGATATTCAGGCTCAGCGTTTACTACGCCAATGCTGCCTTCGAATTTGGCCTGCCGCAATGCGATCGCTGCCTGTGCGCCGCCATGGCCGCCGCCGACGATGAGAATATCATAATGCATCAGTGAAGATTCGCCCGCTTGAAAACCATAGGATGAGCGGTAAGCAAAAGGTCGCCGACTGGCTAGTCCTATGCTTGCGGCACATTCAAATAACTGGCAGAGCGACGCTATGACAAGCATGACATTAGAATTCGCCCTCGGCGAAAACGCGGACATGATCCGCGACACCACTAACCGTTTCGCAACTGACAAAATCGCGCCGCTCGCGGCCAAAATCGACGCGGACGACTGGTTCCCGCGCGCGGAACTTTGGCCTGCCATGGGTGAACTCGGCCTGCACGGGCTGACTGTCGACGAAGCCGATGGCGGCCTTGGCTTGGGCTATCTGGAGCATGTCGTTGCGGTTGAAGAAGTTAGCCGCGCCTCTGCGTCGATTGGCCTTTCCTACGGCGCGCATTCCAACCTGTGCGTCAATCAAATCGCGCGTTGGGCCAACCCAGAGCAAAAGGCGAAATATCTGCCCAAGCTGATTTCGGGTGAACATGTTGGCAGCCTTGCCATGTCCGAGGCTGGAGCTGGGTCGGACGTTGTGTCGATGAAACTGAAGGCTGAAGCCGTTCAAGGCGGCTATATCCTGAACGGCACCAAATTCTGGATCACCAACGCGCCGTATGCCGACACTTTAGTCGTGTATGCCAAGACCGCACCTGAGGCAGCTTCACGGGGCATCACCGCGTTCCTTATTGAAAAGGGCATGGAGGGTTTTTCCATCGGCCAGAAAATCGACAAGGTGGGAATGCGCGGCTCGCCGACCGCTGAGTTGGTATTCAACGACTGCTTTGTGTCCGAAGAACAGATGATGGGCCCGCTGCATGGCGGCGTTGGCGTGTTGATGTCCGGCCTTGATTATGAACGCGTCGTGCTCGCCGGGCTTCAGCTTGGGGTAATGCAAGCATGCCTGGATGTCGTCCTGCCTTATGTGCGCGAACGCAAGCAATTCGGCAAACCCATTGGCAGCTTCCAGCTTATGCAGGCGAAGGTCGCCGACATGTATGTCGCGCTTAATTCCGCGCGCAGCTATGTCTACAATGTCGCGCGGGCGTGTGACGCAGGACAGACCACGCGCTTTGACGCGGCAGGCGCAATCCTGCTCGCCAGCGAAAGCGCAGTGAAGGTTGCAGGCGAAGCTATTCAGGCGTTGGGCGGTGCTGGCTATACCAAGGATTGGCCAGTGGAACGTTACTGGCGCGATGCCAAATTGCTCGACATTGGTGCGGGAACAAATGAAATCCGTCGGATGTTGATTGGTCGGGAACTGATCGGAGCAATGTGAACGGACCAATTGAATGGATTGCGGCAATAGGAACGATCTTGGCCGCAGCCATGGTCGCTGCTGACTTTAGCCGCCGGATTACTGGCTTCGGCTTTGTCTTGTTCGCCATTGTTGCATGTCTGTGGGTCTATTCCGGCCTGACCGCGCCTGACGGTATGCCCTTGGCCATTCAGAATGGCGTGCTTCTATTCATCAACCTTTTTGGCGTCTGGCAGTTTTTGATTAGCCGCAAGAAGAAGCAAGAAATTGACAAAGCTGCCGAAATTGCCGAGCAAGCCAAGCAAGAGGTAGCGCAGGAGTAAGCAGTATGAGCCGTCCGGTATTGGGTGTCATCGCTTGCAACCGCATGGTCGGTAGCGAAGTCGCCCAAGCGGTGATGAACCGCTACATCCGCGCGGCCATGACCTATGCCGATGTCGCGGCATTGATTATCCCTTCGCTCCCTGACCTGATGACCGCCGCCGAGGTTGCCCCGCGCGTTGATGGCATCTTGCTCACCGGAAGCCCGTCGAACGTCGCAACGCAGTTATATGGCGACGAGGGCGGCGACGGGCCCTATGATGATGGCCGCGACGAAATCGCCATGTCGATGGTCGACCGTATGATCGATGCGCAAAAGCCAGTGTTCGGAATCTGCCGGGGTTTTCAGGAAATCAACGTGGCCTTGGGCGGTACGCTCCGCCGTGACACCAGCGCAAGCGATACGCTCATCCGCCACCATGCCCCGGATGATGTCGGGTTTGATGCAATGTTTGATCACCGCCATGCGGTGGAACTAATCAATGGGGGAGTGCTCGCCAGCGCTTATGCCAAAGGTGCGTTAGACGTAAACTCGGTGCATTATCAGGGCATAGGCAAGCTAGCGGAAGGCCTAAATGTCGAAGCCCGCGCGCCTGATGGCCTCATTGAAGCCTATAGCGCCCGGCCCAATGGCGCGCCTTTGCTAGCGGTGCAATGGCATCCCGAATGGGGCACAGAAAATGACCCGGATTCGCAAACCTATTTCCAACTTTTGGGAAAGGCGTTAAGAGGCGATCTGTGAACACTAAAGTGACCCGCTTTAATCGCTATCAAGCGCGGATCGGCTTTTCGCCCTGAACCTTTGCGCACGACGCAAAGCCATTACATTTCAGGGAGAATAACATGCCACGCAATTACGACATCGCCGAACTTCGCCGTTTGGACATCGCCCACCATTTGCCTGCACAAGCCGACTGGCAGGAAATCGAGGATCTGGGCGGAAGCCGGATCATCACCCATGCCGAAGGCTGCTATATCCACGATGGTGACGGCAACCGCATCTTGGACGGCATGGCTGGCCTGTGGTGTGTCAATGTCGGCTACGGCCGCGATGAGTTGGCCGAGGTCGCACGCGAGCAAATGCTTGAGCTGCCATATTATAACAGCTTTTTCAAAACCGCTAACGCACCAGCCATCATGCTCGCTGATAAGATTGCGAGCCTGACCGGTGGCCGTTTGCCGCATGTTTTTTTCAACAGCTCCGGTTCTGAAGCCAATGACACGATTTTGCGCATGGTGCGCCATTATTGGCAGGTGAAGGGCGAGCATAGCCGCACTATCATCATCAGCCGCCATAATGCCTATCATGGCTCCACCGTGGCTGGCGTCAGCATGGGCGGTATGAAGGCAATGCATGGTCAAGGCTTCCCCGCGCCGGGCATCTTGCCGATGGCGGGCATCGAGCATGTGCGCCA
>JAZKGS010000141.1:0-4499 GCA_040385805.1 Pseudomonadota bacterium
TCGAAGCCTTCCATTTTTCATAAGGCGTCATCCCCGCTGGACTTTGTGATGGGGGATAGATGGTTACGCCATCGGCACGAATGTCAATACCGCCAAACTCGCCGCCAGCGTCAAGATACGCTTTTATAACGCGCTTTATTTCAGGGGAGCGGATTAGTTTCACAGCACCCCCGCATATATCGAAGCCAGTTCAAGCAGCCGCGCTTCATCGGCTAAATCCAGCCGATAGCTTTCCTGCCATGCCAGTTCGTTGCCGTTTGCGTGTAGTTCCCTATGGTGCGCGTCGCATAGTGGCACCACCTGCAAATGATCGCGCCTCCACCTCTTATGCGGGCTGTCCTGCAAGATATGGTGGGCGATGCTCTGTCCACCGCAGACAAGGCAACCGAGTTCCATAACGCGCATATGATGCCTCCGCTCGGCAGCGTTCGGAAAGCGAGAATAGCCTTCGCGGATGCGGGCATGATTGACCTTAGCGCCCATTGGCAGCATTGAACACCTCGCCAAAGCATAGCGCACGACGGGCCTTTATGACCTTGGCGACATGGTTTTTGTCGATCCGCAGCCATACGCGGGCGCTTTGCTTGCGCTCTCCGTTCGGGCCGCGTGTGGTTATAGGTGCGGTCATGGCTATGCCAGCCCGAGCGCAGATTTGTAGGTGTCCAAAATAGCCTCCCACTCTTGGCGAGTGTTTGTTTCCATCTTTCGGAGCCGCACAATATCGCGCATAACCTTGGCGTCGTAACCTTGACCTCTTGCTTCGGAATAAACATCCTTTCGGTCGGTTTGTAGCCCGCTGATTTCTTCATCAAGGCGCTCGATGCGCTCGATGAAAAGACGGAGTTGGTCTGCTGCTATCGTGGTCATTTTACTATCCTTCCCCCCTGCCGTTATTACTCCGGTGGCAGGGGTATTGCGCCGGGTCGCGGTTTATGCTGCCATTGCTTGCGGCTCTGACCATTTGACGCCTCGCTGGTCGCCGTAAGCGGCAATGAATGTGATAAGGTCTGCCATCTGCCGCACGGTGAGGCGCGAAGATCTGAAACCCGATGGAAACGGCAACCCGTCCAATCCGTGCAGGAATTGCACCTCATGGCCGCAAGCCTGCATAAAGACGGCTTTCCAAAGGTCGGCGGTCATTGTGCGACCATCGGGCTTGGCGCGGGATATGTCGGATAGCATTGCCCAAAGCCGAGCGTTCTGGTCTGCATTGCGCGTGGCTTCCCTGACGTTCACAACTGCGTTCAGCGGGGCGGCGTCGATTAGCCGCTTGGCAAGGGCGCGTTGCGTATCACCGCGAATTATGACGGTCTGGCCGGTCATCAGAATGGCACGTCATCGTCGAGTGGATTGTTCCGCCAAGCCTCGGGATCGTCGGTCGCAATTTCGCTCAATGTTTGCGCGGTGACTTGCTCGTCAACTTTCTTGCGCAGCCATTCAGGTAGCGTCGGATAAACATCGGGATGCTCGTCGTCATAAATAACCAGCGGCTCTGTCGGCGTTGGCTTTGGTATCGACTTGTGCAGCGGCGCTATTGCAGACACCTTCGACCTGACGTTGCCATCATTGCCGACGTTATCAATGACGTTCAGCATACACGGAGCGCCAAGCAGTTTTGCAACGTCAAAGCCCTTGGCCTGTTCCTCGGTGAACGGGGTGCCGCGCCAGCTTTCCAAATCCTTGCGCAAGTTTGCCTTTTCGTGAAGCGAAACCGTGTAAAACTTGCCAATCGACATAAACCGGCTTTTCTGTTCGCCGGTATCCTTGTCCTGCCATTCAAGAGGCTCGTCTGTCAGTTCCCAGCGGACATAGATTTGATGTTTGATGCTGTCGCCGAATTGAGGTGAACGGTTGTGCTGCCTGCCCAAATCCACGATCAACGTGCAAATTGCGATGTGATTGCCGGGGGTCGGGCGCTTGAAGTCGCCGCCGCCACTGTCTGCTGCCATAATTGCCATTTCAATTTTCCTTATGCTGCTAGTTTGATGATATTGATTTTGAGGCCATCAATGTTCACGTTTGCCCGCGCCTCACTCGCGGCCAGTGTTTCGAGAAATTTCATGTATTCGGGGCGGCGATGCTCCCAAGCCCATTTGCCAAAGGCTATCGGGTCGATGATTTCCGCCTCGTAACGCGTCCGCAATCCAGTCGCAGATCGGTCAATCTTGTTCGCTGCGACAGTTGCCGCCTTGGCAATCTTGGCCATTTCTTCGGCTTCGATACGGGCGGCTAAATCGGTCGGCGCGCTGTGTGTAAACTTGGTGCGGGCTTCGTCTGCCAGACGGTCGGCTTCGGCGCGTAGCGCGACTTGCTCGGCATCTTTGTCGGCCTGCACTTTGTTGCGCCATGGTGTCAGCGCCTTGATTGCTGTATCCTTGGCAATGTCGAGTTTGCTGGCCAGTGGTTTAGCAATTGCCTGCACCGCCGCCTTGCCGTCATCGAAGGGCCTGTTTTCTGCCTTGCGGGTGGCTTCCAATGCCGCCGCCGCTTTCTTGATGTCAGACAGTATTTCATCGACCGCAGCGGCCTGCTCCGGCGTTTCTATGGCGTTGCCGTGCAATGCGCTTTCGGCAAGTTCCATAAGGTCCAGGATATGCGTTTCATGCGCTGCGAACGGGTCAAGCGGCGGGCCGCCATTGTCTCCGATTGCTGCGATTTCATTCGTCGCGGTCATTATCGCGCCTTTCCATTTCGATTAGCCATTCGCTAAATTCGGGATCGGTTTCCCAAAAGCGGCTTGCATCGGCATCAAGCTGCGAGGTCGGCGCAGGCAATGTCTGTCGATAACCACTGCAAGCCTTCCCGTGTGACCAGCCCACGGGAATCACAACACCGGCTCCGAAAAGCCGCCCAGCCACAAAGCCGCTAGGACCATCGCAGACATCGCCAGCGCGCAGAGCAGATCGACGGTGCGTTCGGATAACGGGCGGGTCATGGCTTGGCGTCCAGACGGGCGAAAACGGCTTTTGCGGCTTCAATCTCTGAATGCAAAAAAACATAATGGCTGGCATTACCCGTCCGTCTGGCGGGCAACTTTTTTTCTGCCAGTGGGCGCAGCGCCTCGACCAGCTCTTGCACAGCCGTGCTATCGGGACGGGTGTTCCATGCTGCAATGTTCGCTTCTGGCGTGTCAGCTAACGTGCTACCAGCGGACGCTCCACAATCGTCGCAAGCGGGGCCGTTGCTATTCTGGCTGGCCCAACCTTTCGCATCGACATTTGTGCTACCACAAAACGGGCACGGCTTAAGTTCTTCACCCATTGTCTTTCCCTTCGATATGATCCGCCCGCAATTCAGGCCGTTCGCGCAAAGCTTGGCCAGCACGACGCAGCCACGCCATGTTGTCGGTTTCGTGATTGGCAATGCCGTCGATTACTCGGCGCATATCACGCTCTGCGGATTGCAGGCAGGCGTTCATCGTGCGGGTTGCGCTAGGCATCACTCCCCTCCCTCACTAGAGGGGGATGCTTTGGCGATTGCGGCAAGAAGCTTGGCGCGAATTTCGGATGCACCATCAACGCCACCAAGAAAGTCGAACGCTTGTTTAGCGGCTTCCAGCAATGCCGGTGCGGATGTGAACAGCGCAGCATAGCGCCGCAGTTCCCCGATAGGGCGCTGGCCAACATCTTCGTAAAGCGCAAAGATCGGTTGTCCGACGCCTTCGCTGATATAGCCAAAAGGCCATGCGCCTTCGTCCTCAAAGGGCGGGCTGCGGAACAGATTGTGAGGCTCGAATATGAGGGTCATGCCGCATCACCTTGGGTAGATGCGATTGCGGCGCGAAGTTGGCTAAGCGCGATTGAAGCTTGTTCGGTGGTGGCCTCGATGTCGCCGTTTAGGACGTTGTTCCAAACACCAAGGCCAGCCAGTAGCAATGCCGGTGCGGCGGCTATCAGGCACGCGTTGGCGTCGCACATTGCCTGATTGTGTGTGTCGTTCCAGTGGACAACCGCGATGCGCATATCGTCACCAAGGATGACGCGACTTTGGCCGTCAAAATCGGAGTAGTCGCCGGGGTCGGAAGCCTCCCAAGGTGCGGGCGTATGCAGCGCGCTCATGCCGCCCTCCGCTCGGCAAGCGCCATGCTGATAGCGCCACAATACGCATCCCAGGATTGCAGCCATTCATGCTCACCGCAAAGGGCGTCTAGCTGCGCCTCGATATTGTGGGGAAAGTCCGGAACGCCATCGCCGCAGATTACGAACGCCTGTTCGAATAGCGCGATTGCTTCTGGCTGCGTGTGCCATGCGTCTTGCGATTGGTCGGTCATGCCGACACCAGCTTTCCGCCTTTGCAGACATACCAAACATCGGGCTTGATTTTGCCCTTGCCGACGATGCCGCTGGCGACCGACAGGATTTCATAATTGCTCGGGTCACGTTCGACCGCGAACAGTGCGGAGCCTGCAACGCCCATAACGCGGCCTTCAAAACCAGCATTCATAGCCGCGCCTCGGTCGCCGCTGTTCGATGCCGCGCCGCAGTTGCCGCTGTTCGATG
>JAZKGS010000142.1:0-1962 GCA_040385805.1 Pseudomonadota bacterium
CAGGCTGGTTCGAAGTTACACCATTGGCGTTGGACACATAGGTGTAGCTGCCATTAGCCCCAAGCGTGAGCGTACCATAAAGGCCAGATATGGCCGATCCAGTGCCGCCTGCAACCGCAGTGGTCGTATCGGCTCCTGCTGCACGCACCCCAACTACGCCGCCGCCAGCTGTAAAGCCATCAGCACCCGCAGTATCAGCACCCGCAACACCGGTCGTCGTGTCCGCACCGGACAACACATTGCCAGTTGCAGAACCACCTTCAGTAACGCCATCGGTATCGGCACGCGCAATCGGCGTATCATCATCAACGTTGACTGCAAGTGTTCCGCTAGTCGCATCGCCATCGACGTCAGTTACAGTGTAATTGAGCGTAAACGGCGCGTTGTTTTCGCTGTTGCCCGCTGCATGAAGGATCGGCGCATTTTGCGTGACAGTGTAAGCGCCCGTAGCGCTGTTCAGCGTAACCGTCAGGACAGTGACGCTTCCCTGTTGGACAAGAACCGAACCTGATGGTCCTGCCACATAAGTAAAGCCTGCAGGCGCGCCTTCAGTATCAAACGCAAAGGTCAGTGCGCCGTCGCCGCCACTGCCGGACAAAGTTCCGGTCGTGTTTGCGGCGTCGACGTCATCTCCTGTACCGCCGGGATTGCCGCCCGCAAGGGCATCGTCGTCCAGCAAGACAACAGCATTCGGTCCGACAACGGGACGTTCGTCTTCAATGATAATGGTCAGTGTGGCGGTCGATGTGTCGCCATCGGCATCTGTGATTTGGTAGGTAAACACATCCTCGACGTTGCCAGGCGTCCCGTCATTACGTGCATAGCTGTAGCTGCCGTCGGCATTGAGCGTGAGGACACCATAAGTACCAGCAGTGGTGCCACCGACAGTGCCGGCGGCAGTGCCCGCGATTGCGGTTACGACAGCGCCATCGGCGCCAACGGTGTCTTTGCCGCCATCTATTTCTGCGTCTGTTATAACATTGCCGACTGCGGGGGCATTGCTACCACCAACGACAGTGTCTGTATCGTTCACCGCAGTTGGGACGTCGTCAAGAATGCGGACCTCAACCTGATCGGTATCGGTTGACCCGTCGGTGTCGGTTACGGCTACATCGAACAACTCAGTGATGAAGTTCTCGCCATTGGCGTTGGCGTGTGCGGTATTGTCGGTCAGCACATAGCTGTAGCCAACCGTGATCGCGGTCGCATTGCCATCAACCGGTGCAGAGATCGATGTAATGGTAAACGTGCCATATGCATTGGCAAAGGTCTGTCCGACAAAGGTTTCCGTGCCTTCAATCTGAATCGATGCAATGCCGTCGACGCCATTGACCGTGAAAGTACCCGTTTGCGTCAGCGCTGCACTGTTGGGTGATGAGCCGTCTGAAAGATCGTCCTCATCCACAATACGGTCAGGTCCTTCGGCATTGAGGCCGTTGATCGTGATCGGGTCGTCGCTACCGTTGATCGTAACCGTCAATGTCGTGGTCGATGGGTCGCCATCGCTATCGGTAATGGTGTAAGTGAACACTTCGGTCAGCGTGTCGTTGCCATCAAGGCCTTGAACCGCTGGGTTGGCGTTGTTCAACGCGTAGGTGTAGTTGCCATTCGCGTTCATGGTCAGCGTGCCGTAAGTTCCGGCAAGCGCTGAACCGACGGTGCCGTTGGCCGCGCCAAAAGCGATTGCGGTCACTGACGCACTGTCTGCGCCTTGGGTATCCGCTACGCCGTCGGTATTGTTGGCATCCGCCACATTGGTGCCGGTGATGACGTTGCCGTCAGCAGTGGTTGGACCATCTTCAGTCACGCTGTCGATGTCCGCACGCGCGGTGGGCACGTCATCGGTGATGTCGATAACTAGCGAACCGTTGCTCGTGTCACCGTCTTGGTCAGTGATTACAACAGCGAAGTCGTCAAAGGTCGCGTCGCCAGACGTGTTGGTAGTCAATGTGTAGCTGTAGC
>JAZKGS010000142.1:2062-8782 GCA_040385805.1 Pseudomonadota bacterium
GGGCTGTCAGCAATGCTGATGGTCAAGGTCGCGGTCGATGTATCACCATCGCCATCAGTCAGTGTGTAAGTAAACACATCCGATACGCCGCCAGAAGTGCCCGGATTACGCGCATAGCTGTAGCTGCCGTCAGCATTAAGCGTCAGCACGCCATAAGTGCCAGCAGTATTACCGCCGACAGTACCAGAAGCGCTTCCCGTCACAGCGGTCACTGACGCGCCATCGGCGCCTTGCGTATCCGCGCCGCCATCGCCTTCTGCATCGGTAATGACATTGCCAGTTGCCGGGCCATAAGTACCCGCAGCAATGGTGTCAGCGTCATCGGCAGCCGTTGGAACATCGTCCTGAATCGCGATGACAAGTGTGTCATTAGCGCTGTCACCATCGCTGTCGGTGACCACGACGTTGAAACTGTCGGTAGTCGTGTCGCCCGATGTATTATCGGTGAGCTCGTAACTGTAGCTGTAGGTGCCGTCCGATACCGATACCGTCAATGTGCCCGAAGCACCGATCACAGTTCCGCCAGCAGTTACGTTTACATTGTTAATTATAAGCGCTGCGAGCGTGTCGCCACCGGTGGTTATTGCAATCGTGCCGCTGGTTGTCTCGCTATTTGACGCGGAATCCGAACCCGTAGGAAGGCCAGCTTCAGCGACTATATTTTCGCTACTGACTTCGACACTTGGGGTCGAATCTTCAAGCAAAGTTATCGTGACAGTCGCAGTCGATGTGTCTCCATCGCCATCAGTGATGGTGTACCGGAAGGTTACAACACCTTCTTCACCAGGCGCAGGCGTGTAGGTGAAGCTACCGTTATTGTTATAGGCAAGAGTCCCTGCCCCAGTGAGCGATCCGGCAACGACAGCAACGCCGCTGGCGGGGTTAACGCCGTCTGCGCCGGGAACATCGTTAATGAAAACGTTAACGGCCACGGCCGCATTTTCACTTTGCTGCGAACCGCTGTCATTTGCCGCAAACGGCGCATCATCAACGATAGTGATGATCAAGTCGTCGGTCGCCGCATCACCATCGAGGTCAGTAACCACAACTGGAAAGCTTAATGATTCACCATTTGTATTAAGCGTATTATCGTTCAGCGTATAAACATAAGTGATGCTGCCAACGCCCGTCACGGGATTATACGTGTAGTTCGTGATAACCAGCGTGCCAGTTCCGTTTGCACTCACTTGCTGCGGTAAAGCTCCAGGCGTCACAACAACGCCCGCTACAGTGACACTACCGACCCCGTCTGGCGAATTGAAGGTGATCGTTCCGCTTGTCGCTTCGGCATTACCATCGAATTGCGAACCAGCGGGCTCCCCTTCGCGCACAGGCAAATGCGGCTCACGTACGATCGTTCCGTCACCAATGTCGGGAATAAACGTGATACGGTTAGGTGCATCTGCAATATTGATGGTCAAAGTTGCAGTTGATGCATCCCCATCACCATCGGTGATCTGGTATGTGAATACGTCTGTCACGCCCCCTGGCGTGTTGACATTGCGCACATAGGTATAATTGCCATTAGCCCCGAGCGTAAGCGTACCGTATTGGCCGTTTATGGTTGTGCCAACCGACGCAAAGCTGCCTGACGAGCCCGCGCGGAAGCCGGAAACTGCAGCTCCATCGGCGCCAAGCGTGTCTGCCCCTGCGGAGCCGCTCGTTGTCCCGGTGCCCGAAAGGACGTTACCGAGTTCTGGTCCGAATGTTCCGCCTGCAATATTGTCGCTATCGTTCCGCGCTGTTGGAACATCATCCGCTATATTGACCGTTAAACGGGCTGTTGCGGTGTCGCCATCCAGATCCGTCACCGTTACGACGAATACATCATTAGTGCTATCGCCAGCGGTATTGTCAGTAAGCCGGTATGTGTAGGCAATTTGGTCGCCGTTTAACGCGCCCAATGTCAGCACGCCAAGTGGCGTCGTGATCTGTTGTCCGGCGGCGCCTGACAAAGTGATTCCGTTGATCGTGACCGAGGCTATGCCGTCGGGTGACGTGACAAAAATCGTTCCCGTCGTGCTGTCCGAACCATTTCCCACCGCAGAGCCAGGTGTTTCGACATTTCCGTTCGCACGCGTGCCGGGCAATCCGGTTTCGCTCACATTATCGATAACGTCACGGCCCGCTGGGCCACCATCCTGAATGACGACGTCGGGATCACGATCGACGAGGCCTGGAACTATTTCGCGCACTTCGGGCTGGGGGAATGCCAACTGTGTTGGTGGCAACAGGTCACCCAAGTCGAAAGGATCACCAATATCACCAACGGTTTCGGCGAAATTGCCCCCCGAACTTTGTGGGAGACCCGCAGCAGGTTGCGGTTCTTGGCCAATCAAAAGTGCAGCAATGTTGAGCGGTGGCACGGCAACGCCATCAACAACAATCTGTGGAACGAAAACAGCACCATCTGGCACGATCATTTGTGTACCATCAGGCATTTGGATAATCAGGTCACGCCCGACAACTTTGATATCATCGATACCAACGCCCGCCGGTAAAACAAGCTGCCCATCTGCCGTAAGAGGCATGATGTTTCCAGCCTGAATTGCCATTTGTACCAACGCAGCGCCCTCTAAAGATGCCGAAGCATCTGCGCCATTTAAGCTATTTGGTACCGACCCGTTTGCGATATCGCTGTTCTTGAAGTCCATGGTGCGTTCCTATACAAAATACTTCGGTCGTCCCGATTTGGGCACGGACCGAAAATAGCCTTTTGACGAACCGGCATGGCGCGTAGGAGGCTGCAAGAAACCGAAGTTCCGCTACAAACGCGGAGGTTTGTGCACAGACTCGTTACGATGGCCAATTTGCCCTTTTTCCAAACTGATGCAAACCAGCGCTTGATCCCCAAGCTGGCAGGTTTGCCATTCCAGTGGGCGACCCTAGAATGGTGCAATTGATTCGTTACCTGTCTAGTAACCACCAACTGCAATCGATTGGCAAGAATCTTAGAAAATTTTAACTATTTTAATTCAAAACTATAACTCTAGTTATATATTTATAGTTATATCTAAAAACGATTGGCGCAAAAACTTGACGAAACCAACCAATCCGCTGCTCTGCAGAGTTCCAACGAAAACCATTCTGTGGTTGTGGCCGATTGTCCGCATAGTCATGTGTGCTATAGTTTATGTTTCCTTTTCATATACTTCGCAAGATTCTATTTTCTCGCAACCATTGAAGTTATATTTTTATGCTTGGCTAGGCTGGACGTTAGCCACGACCCTATTTGCTGTAATCGACCAATCGTTTCAGCCGAAATTGCTTCGGATCATTATCGCAGGAGACGGATTTCTGACCCTTGCGGCAATTGTTTTGCTCGGCGGCGCCGAAGGTGCCACGATCGGATTTGCCACGTCCATCGCTGTGGTCGCAATTTGCATAAGAGTTACGGGTAAATGGATACTTTCCGGTTTAATTTTTTTGGCTTTAGCTTATTTAATTCGCCAAACTGCTACCGAAGTTTACGGGTTCACAGCTACACCTGCATCGGTTGCCACCGCACAATTGGATATACTTCAAGTTGTCCTGCTGGTGGTGGCGGCAATTGTTCTTGTCACTTGGGGCAACCGCAGATCCCAGCTGAACCATTTCGACAAAACGTTTTCCTCTCTTCACACGCTGTCTTTTGAAAAATCATTTGAATTCGACCTTAATGCCTGGACGGATGCTTGTGCCTCCTTATTTGGTCCGAGAAAGGCTGCTTGCGTTGTTTGCGCGCCTGCCCGCACCGGTGCCCATCGATATTATCAACACAACTTGCCTATTTGGCAAAAGGAGCAAGACCGCGACGAAATTGTTGCTGGTTTTCGCAATATGTCGCTGGGTTGCAGTTTGTTTGATATCGAAAATAATGCGGTAGTTTCCCCGGACACCGGCCACACTCGACCTTTTAATGAAAATGAGCAGCGCATTGCACGCGTACTTCACAGGGCGAATGTTAAGGCGGCCTTGATCCAACCCATACAGATTGATCATGCACGCGGCGGTGTCATTTGCGCTCTGGCCAGCCCAATGGACGCAATCACCATCGCCGAAGCTGTTTTGATCGACCGCCACATAACCGAAATGACAGCGTATTTGGGCAAAATATCAAGAGCCCAACGAAACTTTATTGCCGATGCGCACGACGTGGCACGAAGAGACCTACACGATGGAGTGCTTCAGACACTTGCGGCCCTGCGTATGCGTCTACTGATAATCGCCAAACGAAACGATGTCGCCAAGAATCCTGTTGAACTAGAGATCAGAAAAACGGTCGATATCGTAACGCTCGAACAATCGCGTCTCAGGGGTTTTCTCGAGAATAGCGAAGCCGAAGACCATACAGTCAATCTCGTATCGCAAATTGATATCTGCGTACGGACAATTTCCATGCAGTGGGGGATTGAGGTAAAACTGAAATCCAGTGAACTGGCGATACCGGTTGATACGGATTCCTCATTTAATATTGAGCATTTATTGCGCGAAGTCATCACCAATGCGGTCCGTCACGCAAAAAGCAAATCCTTGACAGTCACGCTATCACTCAAGCAAGATGCGTTAATGGTAGCGGTAACGGATTTAAGCCAACCGCTTCAGGGGGAGCAGGTCGTTGAAAAATCTGCATTATCATTGAGATCAGCTTCATTGCGCGATCGGTTGAGACTCGTGAACGGTGAGGCATATGCGGAGGGGCTTGGGAAAGGAACGTTACTGTCGATCCGTATCCCCATGCAGCAGATAGAGAATGACTAGCATTCTTGTAGTTGATGACCACCCATTTTTCTTACATGGATTTAGCCAATATCTCGAGGATACTCAGGATTTTGAAGTCGATACTGCATTGTCTGTTGATGAGGCAATCGCAAAACTCGATATCGCACGACCCGACCTCGCCATGCTTGATGTGACGATGCACGGAGGAGGAGGACTGCGGGTTTTGCGGCATATGCGTCTGCATTTCCCTCATATCCCGGCCATGTTCCTGACGGTACATATCGATCCCGAGCAGACTATCGAAGCAATGCGTCTGGGAATAAGGGGTATTGCCCTCAAAGACAGTGATCCTGAAGTAATCATTCAAGGCATGAATACCATATTGGCTGGCGGCAAATGGTTTGAGCGCGGTGTAACGGAGCCAGCGCTTCAATATTCAGTGGACAAGCCTACCCGGGCCGTTCGGTCTGACGACCTTTTGACAAAAAGAGAGATGGAAATTGTCGAATTGGTATGTCTTGGACTACGTAACCGCCAAATTGCGGACCGTTGCAACCTGACAGAGGGAACAGTCAAAATCCACCTCAATAGCGTTTACCGAAAACTCGGTGTGGCCTCTCGCGCGGAGCTGATTGTAAAGCGTGAAGGTATGCGCTCGAACAAAAGTTAGACCCTGTTCAACTTAAGTTTGCAAATACCGAGGACCAGCCCAAAAATGCCGCGGTGGCAATTCCTCCCGCCGCGATTGCCACGCCGTATGGGATACGCCTGTCCTGCTTTGCCACATTTTTACGCAGTCCCGCCAAGCGCGCTATGATGAATAAAAACGCCAGCAAGGCACCCGAAATAGTTGTGAAGAACAACAAAGCCACCGCTCCGTTGGCAGCAAACCAAAGGGCCACAGCAGCGTAAAGCTTGGCATCACCGCCGCCAACCCAGCCTCTGCTGAACAAGAGCATCCCAATTACCAACGCCACGCCGAAATGTGCGATATTCTCCCAAGGCACGGCCGTGCTTGAGTCCATGATTTGTTTTAAACAGAACAATAAAATCAAGATTGCGGGCAAGACATTGGGGATGCGGAAAGCACGCAGATCGGAAATGGCCGCGATGATAAGCGTAACAGTCCAAATGGTCAGATAAATATAAAAAAGGTTCATCAAAGTGGGCTTTCCGATTCCGGATAAAGTTCGGACCATATGGCCTCATCAAACCGCTCGAGCGTCAACATTGCGCGGGCAAAAAATGCGGTGGCCTGAGTACCGCGCGAAGCAGATTTTGCGCCTTTTGCATATTGAAGCAGTTTTGCACTCCAATCTGCGTCGCTTTCACCCGTCGTCCGCTCAGGGGACAAGCCTGTCATGCCAGCCGCAAAGTTTCTGTTGGCCTTAATCATCGGATCATGCGGATTTAGCGCCAATGCGCTGTCAAGCTCGCGTAGCGCGCGCTCTACGTCACCATCCTGCAAAGATGCAAGTGCGTGATTATTGATTAGCTGTGCATTACCAGGATCAAGGGCAAGAGCATGCTCAAATGCCTTTTGCGCGGTCGCGGCCTCCCCTTTTCCGATCAGTGCAAGTCCGAATAGATTCCAGATGCCAGCGTCATCTGGGCAATGCTCCGTCGCAACAGAAAGCGCATCAACAGCAGAGTTGAAAGCATTTTGGTTGGCGGACACCCAACCTTTTGCTGCGTGCATACGGCATAGGTTTCTTGCCGGATCCTGGATTGCCGACAAGGCGAAGCTTGCTGACTTCACGTCCATCCGCGCAATCGCATATTCCGCCTTTAAAAGCGCAAAATCATCAGGAAATCTGTTTGTACCGGCACTTTCGAGAGCCGCGATCATCTGCCCGGCTTGCGTTAACCTGCCCTGGCGAATTGCACTGTCGACTTGCTGAAGATAAATTATCTGCTCTTCGTCCGTCGAACCGGCAGACTTCGCTGCATTCGCAGGGACAGCCACAAGCAATAACAGGCCAGCTAAAAAACAAAGTTTCATGACGGCTTCAGGTGCCG
>JAZKGS010000142.1:8882-14052 GCA_040385805.1 Pseudomonadota bacterium
CGCTGTCCACGTAATGGCGTGGGAGCCGACAGTGTAATTAGGCGGACTTCGTTCAGCGACACCCGCTCCAGCCGTGCAGCAACCCGGATTTCGGATTGAACATAAGGCGCTGGGCGTTCCCGCACAGGAACTGGGCGCTTCACTGGCGCGACAGATGCAATCGAACGGATGGCGAACCCGCCAGCGTGGTCCTTGGTCACTCCGGCAGATGCCAATTCATATCGCGCCGACAAAACTCCGCGTTTCTGTAAAATTTCTCCCGTAGGCGCTTTGCTATGTGGTTCAGAAACTATCTGTGAATCAGTTAATGATGGTAAGACATCACCAGTGACAATTTTGGTTTCCAGCTCACCCCCTGCCTCAGCCGTGACCGCGACCGGCTCGACTGAAGTAGCAGCAGGCAATGACGCGAGTTGCGTGATTTCGCTGCGTGCATTCCCGGGCAGCTTTGCCATATTGGCTTGAACCCTTGCATTCATTGGGTCTTTAGCAAGCGCAATTTCAAAGTAACGCTGTGCAAGGTCGTTGCGACCAATGCGGCCATAAGCCACACCCAACCCGTTATATGCGTCCACTTGCTCCGGATTAAACCGGATTTCTGCTCGAAACGATTCAATCGCCAGAGCATCAAGGCCAGCGTCCAGCTGTGCCCTGCCACGCTGCAACATCGACGCGCCATCGACTGCTTGCACCGAAGGGGCCGACAGCCGATATTGCGGAGCAACATTCTGCTGGGCCGCACATCCGGCAACCATTAAAGAAGCGCATCCGGCTAAGGCACATTTCGTCATCGAGATTTGCATATTCTTACCCCCCACCCATCGCTGGCAACATTTCGCGGATCACACGGATTATCGCAGGCAACATCAAAACGCCGATCATCACCGGAAGCATGCACGCAACCAATGGCACCGATAACAAAACCGGCAAGCGGTGCGCTTTTTCTTCGGCGCGCATCCGCCGTTTTTCGCGCATTTCTGACGCATAAACCCGCAATGTTTCGCCAATACTCGAACCCAGTTTATCCGACTGGATGAGCAGCGTTGCAAATGACCGGATTTCCGTCACCTGCGTTCGGCTTGCCATATTACGCAACGCTTCCTCTCGAGTAGAACCGGCACGCAGTTCAAGGGTCACGATCGACAACATCTGCGCTACCAATGGATGTGAACTTTGCATCTCGCGTCCAACACGATCAAACGCTGCCTCCATTCCCAAACCTGCCTCGACGCACACCAACATCAAATCGAGGCTATCCGGAAAGCCATTCACAATGGCTTCTCGCCGGCGGTCGGCTTTGGCGGAAATAAACAGATTTGGCGCATAAAGCCCGAAAATCGCCAGGGCGACACCGAACAGATACAGCTTGAACGGCGACATTTCGGTTCCACCCAAGAAAATCGCCCCGATTAAGATTGCAGGCAGGAACACGAGTAGACCAAGCCGGGCAGCTGTAAACAGCTTTGGCGCCAGCGGCGAGTTATACCCTGCCGCGATTAACCGTGCACGCAAGCTTTCGCCCTGCGTATCGACCAGCGATATCCCTGATTTTTCGATCAGTTCGGTAAGCTTGTGCCAACCTTTTGCCATATTATCACCGCGAAGGCTGGCGGAGTTTGTCAAACCAAACTGCTCGCCCCGAACCTCGTTTAATCGCGCCCGCGTTGCGGCACGGCGGGCGATGGCATTAGACATCAGCATGACCATCGCAACAACGATTATAAATACCAAAGCCAGCAAAGCGAGGCGTAGTGGTCCGCTGAGTGTAAGTCCCCCTAACATGTCAGACCTTCAAATCTATCATGCGGCGAATGGTGAAGAAGCCGATGAAATACAAAATTATCAAACCCAGAAATCCAGGAACGAAGATTGGGTCCTGCGCCACATCAAGGTAAAAAGACGGATTCAAAAGGAATAAGCCCGAGATTGTCATGATGGGCAGAGCAGTCAAAACCAAAGCCGTCATCCGGCCTTCCGAACTCAGCGCGCGAACTTTCATATACATGCTGGCACGTTCCCGGATTACGGATGCCAAATTGGCAAGAATTTCGGCAAGGTTTCCGCCAGTTTCATTTTGTACCGACAACGACACCACAAACATTTGGATGTCTTCCAGCCCCCATCTGTTGGCCATCGATTGCAGCGCATCACGAAGATCGGCTCCGTAAGCAACTTCATCCAGCACAAGACCGAATTCAGAACCCAGCGGATCTTCCATCTCTTTAGTTAATAAATCCAGCGCCGATGAAACCGGGTGGCCGGACCGCAAGCCACGAATAAATATATCGAGTGCAACCGGAAATTGCTCCTGCATTTTCTGGCGCCGTTTTGATGCCATGCGCGATACAATGATCAATGGTATGCCAAGACCAATGGCCAGCCCCACCACCAATGCCAGTTGCACGCTTCCGAAGTTGATTGTGTACCCTGCCACAGCAGCGCCGATTATGACCAAAACAGTGATTAACGCGGAACCCAGAGCCATTGCGAGCATGATTTGATGCGCGGGCATGGCGATACCGCTGGCAATCACGGTCTGCTGGATAGATTGAAGCGTTTTGCCAATAATTCCGTTGCCGCTGGCAAATTCAAAGGGCTGCGATTTGCGCAGCTTTGATGTGACAATCTCGCGGTCCAATCCGCCTTCAATCATCCGCAACCTTTTGTTGATCGCACGCGTACCTGTGGAGCGGCGACGCCAAGCCGAAATCGCAAGTTCTGCAAGAAGAAATACCGCCACAAACACCAATATCAGAATGATGAGCCGGGTGATAACAGGATTCATCATGCGATTACCTTGTCCGGGCGGAACAAGTCGGAAGAGAGGCTTATGCCATGCGCAGACAATTCGTCCATCATTTTGGGTCTGATACCAGTTGCTTCAAAATGCCCGATGACTTGGTTATTTTCGTCGCGACCCATCATCTTGAAACGGAAAATCTCCTGCATGGTTACGACCTCCCCTTCCATACCGACGATTTCCGATACGCTAAGCAAACGGCGGCGGCCATCTGATAGCCTTCCGATTTGAACAACTACATGCAAAGCAGAAGCAATTTGTGCGCGCGCAGAACGCGGCGAAATTTCGATACCGCTCATCCCGATCATCTGTTCCAAACGCGACAGGGCGTCGCGCGCCGTGTTGGCGTGGACCGTCGTCATCGATCCATCATGGCCAGTGTTCATAGCCTGCAGCATGTCAAAAGCCTCACCAGCCCGGACTTCGCCGACAATGATCCGGTCAGGACGCATACGAAGCGCATTTTTCACGAGATCGCGTTGACTGATTTCGCCTTTCCCCTCGATGTTCGGCGGGCGCGTTTCCAAACGCGCAACGTGCGATTGCTGCAATTGAAGCTCTGCGGAATCTTCGATGGTGACGACACGCTCACGTTCATCAATGAAGGACGACATGGCGTTCAAAAGGGTGGTTTTTCCTGATCCGGTACCACCCGATATCAAGACATTCCGCCGCGCTTGCACAATGCCTTTCAAAACCTCGGCGATTGCCGGTGGGACGCTTCCATATTCTGCAAGCTTTGCCATACTGATTGGAATTTTAGCGAACTTGCGAATGGACAGCAAAGATCCATCGACCGCCAATGGCGGGACGATCGCGTTTACGCGCGAACCATCAGGCAGGCGGGCGTCGACGAATGGAGATGACTCATCCACTCTTCGTCCAACTGCGCTTACAATTTTTTGAATGATGCGAAGCAAGTGGCGCTCATCTTTGAAACGCGTTTCAACCCGCTCAAGAACACCGCTACGTTCGACAAAGACGATGTCGTGCCCGTTTACCAGGATATCGGTAATCGATGGATCCTGAAGCAACGGTTCAAGTGGACCAAGACCAAGCAATTCATCCAATATGTCTGCAACAAGCCGTTTGCGTTCATCTTGGTTCAGTGCATGTTTCTGCAAGGCGAGTTGTTCGTGGACAAGCTCTCCTATTTCGGTCTCGATCTGAGGCCGAGTCATCTTTTCCAAAGCAGACAAGTTGATGAGATCAATCAGTCGGCGATGCAGCTCAACCTTTAGATTGATATAATCAAGCGTGTCACTGTGCGCATCATTGGCGATATTTGAGCCAACCACCCTTGGCGCCTGCCCCTCGTCACCTTTTCGTATTTGCCACATGATTTATACCTCTACACCAAGGCGCGGAAGGAAAGCTGCGATATCGCCTACGATTTTGCTCTTCGCCCGGATTTGTTGAATCAACACGCCCTGGTCATGTGCCGCCCGCACCAACGGATGGTCATTATGAATACTTAGCTCAACGGGATGCCCAAGGGCCAACGACGCTGATTCCAGGTCAATTGCGCGGAACAGGCGTTTCTCGACACGATTGGCCACCACGTGGACGTGCGAACCGCTAATGCCCTGACTATTGAGCAGTTGAAGCTGCCTTTTCGCCTGACGCAAACTACCGACCGAAAGTTCGACGATCAGGAAAATCGCCGTTGAACGCGCCACTAGAGATAGTGCCCAATTGGTCCAATTCGTAGGCAGATCAATGACGACATAATCATATTGTTGCCGTGCAAGATCAATAATCCGCAAGATTTGGTCGGCATTCACTGCCTCAATTGGCATCATGTCAATCGGGGCTGCAATAACGTTTAGCCCCCCCTCGGTTGTCGTAGCAACGGATCGGAGAAGGTCCCCGTCGATACGCGCACCTGCGTCAAGCAGATCGGCAATGGATAGCTGGTTTGAAAGACCCAAATAAGACGCGGCATCGCCAAATTGCAGATCAAGGTCAAAAACGCATACCCCGCGGCCGGTATTTCGCGCCGCAAGTTCGCTGCCCAAATGCGTGGCAATGGTGGTGGCACCGACGCCGCCGATGCTTTTCATGATGGTCACCAACTGGCCCAACTGAACATCGGTTGACGGTTCAGCCCGCAATTCTGTCGAAATTTCGCGCAAGATCTCCAACAACTCGGCGTGCGGTAGCGGCAGGCCGATGACGTCACGGACACCTTGCTTCAGCAAGGTCCGTACAAGCTGCAGATTGGCATCACGCACCGCCGCGATTACGGGCAAGTCAGGATAAACCGCCCGCACCGCAGACAGGCGTTCCAACGAAGCCGGGTTCGAAGGCGAAACCTCAAGCACCAAAATGCTCGCATTCGCCAAGGCATCCGATGGTATCTCAGCGTCA